>JAKSHU010000111.1 GCA_024399175.1 archaeon | reverse complement strand
CCGTCGCATGCAAGAAGCTCATCGAGGAGCAGCACTGCGACATCTGCATGGCCCTCGGAATGCCCGGCCCCATGCCCAAGGACAAGATGTGCGCTGACGAGGCCTCCAACGGACTCATCAGGGCCCAGCTCATGACCAACACCCACATCATCGAGGTGTTCGTCCACGAGGACGAGGGAAAGGATGACAAGGAGCTCGCGTGGCTTGCAGACAGGCGCACGAGGGAGCATGCAGTGAACGTTTACGACCTACTCTTCAGACCCGAGAGGCTCACGGCACGTGCCGGAAAGGGACTCAGGCAGGGATTCGAGGACAAAGGTCCAGTATATATGTGAAACATAAACAAAAGAGGTGCAAGATATGGCAAAATACAAGATCGGAGCAGTAGTAGCAGAATTCAACTATCAGGTGACCAGCCTCATGCTGGAGAGGGCCAAGGCCGAGGCGGAGCTCCTCGATGTCGAGATCTCCCCCATCGTGAAGGTCCCCGGCGTGTTCGACATGCCTCTCGCCATCAAGAAACTCGCCGCAAGGTCCGACATCGACGCGGTCATCACCCTCGGTGCCGTCATCACCGGCGAGACCAAGCACGACGAGGTCGTCGTCGCACAGGCCTCCAGGAAGATCATGGACATGTCCCTCGAGTACGACAAGCCCGTCACCTTCGGAGTCACCGGACCCGGAATGACCGAGCTCCAGGCCATGGACAGGATCGAGAAGGGAGCGGAGGTCGTCGCCGCTGCCGTCAAGATGCTCAAGAGATTCGAGGCTCTCTGAAACCCCCTTCGGCCCCTCCGGGGGCCACACTTCTCAACATCTGGCACATCCAAGTGTCGGAGATTCCGGCGTTCCGTACGTCACGGGAAAAGGCTTAATAGACCCCCCGCATCGATTGTCATATGAATTCCGACCACTACCTCAAGTGTCTTCTGAGAGCCGTGCTAGCGGGAATGTCCATCGGCATAGGCGGATGCGTGTTCCTCGGAGTCTGGGGCCTCGGAACCGGCGAGTACAAGTGGGTCGGAGCGATCCTCTTCACGATCGGACTCTTCTCGGTGTTCACGTTCGGACTCGACCTCTACACCGGCAAGGTCGGTTATGCCGTGGGGAACAAGCCGTCATTCGTGATCGACCTTGTCGTGATCATCATCGGAAACTTTATCGGATGCGCCATCACCGGCTACATGATGCCTGCGGACGCGTTCGCCCCCGGACTGCTCCAGGGAATGGTTGACGGAAAACTGGCCGACCCCGAATGGTTCAGGGTCTTCTGCAAGGGAGTGTTCTGCGGCGTCCTGATGTTCATAGCCGCGGACCCCTACAAGACAAGGAAGAACTACCCCTCGCGGGATTCGAGCACTCCATCGCAGACATGTTCTACTTCTGCTCCGCGGGAGCCTACAGTCTCGAGGCGCTCGTGTTCATCCTCGTCGTCATCGCAGGCAACGCGGTGGGAGGAATCCTCATACCCCTGTGCAGGAAGTACATGTACGAGGAGCAGAAGCCCGCCGCTCAGTGACCGCGCTGCTCACGCACGATCTTCATCAGAAGCTTCTCGGTGCGCTCGTAGATCTCCTCGAGATAACCCGCCTCGGCCCCGTACATGCTGAGCTCGTAGTCCCTGCGGGACTTCAGCAGCTCCTTGACGGAGTACAGTGCCTCGTATTCGCTCTCCAGGATCTCGGTGCGTTTCTCTCTTGGTGCGGTCATATCGATCTCATACATGTTCGTACTAATTTATAATTGGCCACCACCCGTGACATTTCACGGAGAGGGAACATGGGCGCAGGTTTTTCTGATGAATCCGTGGCGGACACCTACACCTGCAGCATCTGCGATGCCGTGTGGAAACCCAAGAAGAAGAACGGACTTCCCCAGAGGTGCCCCAGATGCAAGAGCAAGCTGTGGAACCAGTGCTACAAGCACACCTGTGCCCGTTGCAACTACCAGTGGGCGTCGTCATTCCATTCACCCGACAGATGCCCGGGCTGCCAGTCCCGCAAGTGGCACCCTCCGGAAGGCATGTCCGAGAAGAGGTTCTCCGGCCTCACCAAGGACCAGAGGATCCCCATCCTCAAGCGTTACGATGCTGGAATCGGCTGCGTCCGCATATCCATAGATCTCAACATCACGTTCAGCGAGGTCGTCGAGACCATTATGGACACCTATCCCGACGCGCCGGTCCGCCTTTGAAACACATTCGTCGACCCCGCCACGGCACCCCGTTTTAGCCTTTTGTCTAATCCCTGTTTACCACCTTTTCATCCAATTATTCAATTTTTGTTAAAAATTCTTCGTTTTATGTAAATTTTTTATTATTTTTAATCAATTTTCGTATATTTTCTACGAAAATCGTAGAAAATAATCTCGAAATTACTGATAGTTTTATATAGATCTTTTTGAGTCCTGGTAGACAAGCAGTAGACAGAAACAGACAACTGCGATGAAACCGTGTGAATGAAAGGGAAGGAATCAAGGGAAGAAAGGTCGAACATGTCAATCCAGAACCACAGGAAGCAGAGACTGCACTCGGACTACATCTACCTCGGATTCTGCGTCTTCACGCTTGCAGTCCTCGTCATGACGAGCTGCAACGTGATGGAACGCGAGATCCCCGACGAAGAACATCCCTGGACCACTCCGATCCAGATGGACCTCGACGTTTCGCACTGTCAGACCGATGAGACATCCGATGAGGATGTCCCGATCGGTGTTTTCCATTCACAGCAAAACCCGCCGAACATCCGCAATTAAAAGCAAATTAAAAGGAGATTTAAACATGGATGAATACAGAGGAAGTATAGTTCTCGGGAGAAGTCACCACATCAGGGACATCCTGACGTTCCTTCCCATCGACATCACCCTGGTGATGCTCGGCTGGTTACTGGTGTGAACTCCCTGCGGGATGACCGCAGGGATGTATCCCCCTCACTTGCTCTTGAAGTACTGAAGGTTGGAATAGACCAGGAAAGAGATCACGACGGAGATGATGAGCAGTCCGATGTTGAGGGACGCCGCTCCGCTGATGATGACGATCAGGCTCGCGATGAGACAGCGCTCGCGGTTGCGGATGAACATGAACGCGACACACGAGATGAATCCGGACGCGAGGAATCCGGCACCCTGGATGAGATTGCCGGTGGCGAGGTTCCACACTCCTCCGAGAACGGCGAGGACACCCCACACGATGGTGAGCACCTCGGCGAGCCTGAGAGTGATGCCTCCCTCCCTGTCGCCCTTCTTCCTGGGCGTGGGGAATGCCACACGCCTCTTCTCCTCGACCGGCACCTCCTTCTCGACCGCGACCTTTTGCGCGGAAGGTGCGGTCTTGCGGATCAGATCGAAACCGCAGTTGGGACACTTGGTGTCCTCAGGAGACACCTTGTCCCAGCAACGAGGACATTGTTTTACCATGCACCTCTCAATGGATGGGACGTATATAATGTCCATCTCGGCGGATGTCGTGGAGGACATCGCCCGGGATCGCTCCCGGGACGTGTCTCACTGGATCTGCTTTCCGTCCTTGAACGCGCTGCCGACCTTCTCAGTCATGCTGTAGTAGCCCTTCATGGAGGAGTCATAGATGATCGGCCTGACCTTCATGGGGTCGATCCTTCCGTCGGTGAGGACTGACTCGTCGGCGCAGACGTTGACGATCTCTCCCAGCATGACCTCGGTCTCGGGGTCGTAGCTGATCAGTCTGCACTCCAGCGCCATGGGCAGCTCCCTGATCAGGGGAGCGTCCACGAACTCGCTCCTCTCGGCGTGGAATCCCGCTCTGGCGAACTTGTCTGGCACATCGTTTCCGGAGACGATTCCCACGTAGTCGCAGGCGACGGTCTGGTCGACGGTCGCCACGCTGACGGTGAACGCCTTGCGTGCGACCACGTTCTCGGTGGTCTTGTGGGATCTGTCCACACAGATGGCGACCCTGTTCTCGCCGATGATCCCGCCCCACGCGGCGTTCATGACATTGGGAGTTCCGTCGGATCCGTAGGATGCGATCATGTAGACCGGCATGGGATACATCAGAGGCTTTGCACCGAAGTTCTTTCTCATGCCGTCACCATCCGACATCGAGCGTATATGCTTATGCCTCCGACTCCCCTGTGAGCGGGGAGAGGAACCTGGCGGCGGGACTCATCTCCATCCCCTCGATCTCGGCGGAGAACGCCATCAGCTGCCGTAGCATTCCCAGGAAGCCCTCGGGGTACTCCCCGTCCCCCGATGAGTTGTGCCAGCCTGTGTCCGCCATGACGTTGAACGACCAGGAGGGCGAGTACATGGTGAAGCGATGCGAGTCATAGCGCTTCTCCCACCTCCAGAATCCCGAACGGGCTATGGGGTCGACAAGACGGTCCCACTTGCCTGCGTCGAGCTTCACCTCCGTGCGTCTCCTCACGCCGGATGTGAACGTGGTGATGTTGCAGTGACGCGTCCCCCGCCATGCCTCGAGGGTGAGCGATCCGATGCTCGTGAAGAACTCGAGCCGGATGTTCCCAATGCACTCCCTTCTGAATGATTCCCCTGTGCCTCCCATTGACCTTGCAGCTCCGGGACGAGGGATTGCGCGGGGAGTATATAACGAATAATATGTTATAAATTCCCGGCCCGACGATGCCGTCCTCCGGCCCCAGAGGGAACGTCACGACACATAACCCAGACATCAGGAATGGAGTTGGATTGATGGAGGGTACGCAAATCGTCTGAGTACGGGCAAATCTTTATAAGTTACAATCAGCAATGAGAGTACTGGGATGCACTATGTCTGTTGTGGGATGCAGATATACAGCGAATAGCAACGAGATTATGGGAACCCTCAGTCTTTGGAGGGTCCGCGGCAAGATGCCGTACCGCATGCACGAGAAGAGAGAGTTCTGTGTCGACATGGGGGAGTACAGGGTCGTGTACGTCCTCGACATCAACAGGATGAACACCACCCTGGAGGAGTCGAGGTACAAGGGCAGCTCGCTCTGCGACCGGAAATGCTCCAAGGTCAGCGACATCCGCTACGAGGGCGGAGCACTGCTCATCGACACCAGGAAGGGCATTCTCAACATCATGTCCTGATGATCGGGATTTTCAAGAGGACCGAGGTGCGGAAGAGATGATCACTGTCAGAAAGGCGACAACGGACGACGTGGACTTCGTCGACGGACTCCTCCAAAATGTCGTGAGAGAGTTCACCGAGAAGCACATCAACATGTGGCAGAAGGGATATCCGAACAGGAGCAACATCGTCTCCGATATCGCATCGGACAGTGCATACGTGGCCGAGGTCGACGGTGTCCGCGCAGGGTACATGTTCGTGTTCTACGGCACCGAGGAGTTCCAGTCCACCCTCAGGGGCACCTGGAGGGATGACAACTGCTCCGTAATGCACAGGCTCCTCACCGACCCCGCGTTCAGACACAGAGGACTCGGAACGACCATGATGGGATTCTGGGAGAATCTGGCGAGGGAGCACGGCTGCACCAGTCTCAGGACGGAGACAGATGAGACCAACACGCCCATGAGAGCCCTGATGAGACACTGCGGATTCATCGAGCCTGGCTATATCATTTTTGACGGCAGCGAGAAGATTGCGTTCGAAAAGGTCCTGTGATCAAGGTTTGACCGCAACGTTACTCCCATTGACACATAGGGCAAAAAGTTTGACAACTGCTCCATGATATACTAGTATAACGTTTGCTAATTAAGTTAATTAATTTATAGCAATAGGTCTATTTCA
>JAKSHU010000110.1 GCA_024399175.1 archaeon | reverse complement strand
CGGGGGTGCCGCCCCGCCAGCCGGGCTCGAGGGCCATGTCGGGCTTCGGCGTGGTGAGGGTCACGGTGTCGCCGGCCCGGTGCATCTCACCGGTAGCCTGGTCCCTCCAGCAGTCGAAGGGCCTGCTGCCGTTGGCGAACATGACCTGCTCGAGGACCACCGAGGGTGTGTGGCTCCTCGACCAGAACACGCTGACGTGGGTCGCACTGCCGTCCGTGTATGTGATGGAGTACCTCACGGCGGAGTTCTCGCTGACAGCCCTGAGAATGACGTCCTCCGCCGTGTCGATCGCGTCCCCCTTCCGGAAATAGATGTCGTCGGAAGGCTGGTCGTTGGTCTGCGGGACCAGGCACCAGTGGGTGAACCCTCCGAGCGAGGCATGGGACTGCCCTTCGGTCCGGGAGACGACGGTGAGTCCGTCGGCATCCGTCGCGTAGCGGTTGTCGTCACCGTTCGTGTAGGTCCCCGTGGCGGTGACGTCGTACCAGACGCCGTCCACCTTCTCGCTGTACAGGTATGTGGCTGTGAACTCGTTCCTCAGGGGGATTCCCTGCGCGTAGAGGTCTAGGTTCATGACGGTGACGATCGTCTGTCCTGGCACATAGGTAGTCCCCGTTCCGTCGGGACTGGTGTTCCAGTGTGTCAGTAGGAACACATCGCCCAGTCCGGGGAACGAGTCGCCGTCGCGTGCCTCCGAGGCGTAGTCGCACACGAGGTCCTGGATCCCCAGGACCGTGTCACCCAGATGGTAGGTGGCGATGCTGATTCCGTTGTACACTGTTAGGACCTTGGTGGAGTTGACCTTCACCCTGTCCCCCGTGAGGACCTTCTCCGCCGTCTCGTTGACACGCCATGCAGGGATGTAGGCCTCGTTCACCCCGTCACGGACGCAGACAGTCGGCATCGTGAGATACTGCGTTCCAAGAGTGGCTGGCACCTCGAGGTCCCCTCCGAAGAGGTTGAAGAGGTACACAGGGTGCTTGGCAACGGAGCCGCTCCCGGTTATGGAGTCGGCCACGGCGGCCTGGGTGACCCTCGATCCGGCATTGTACACGATCCTCAGGTTGTCGCTGTTGACATTGCAGGTCTCCTTGCCCGAGTAGGTGAACTTGGAGAAGAGGTTGGCGGGAAGGTTGTCCACGTTTTTCCCGATGGTCAGGATCTCGAGGTAGGTGTTTCCGCTGAAGCAGTATCCTCCGCCCAGAGCCTTCTTCGGGATGGATTCGAACGCTCTGACAGAGGTGTCGAACACGAACTCGCGGAGGCTCATCGCGGAGAAGCAGTTGTATCCCATGAAGTTGATGTGGTCTGGAAGATTGAGTACCCTCGCGGATGCACACTTGTAAAATGCCAGGTCGCCGATGTACGCGAGATATCCCTCGCTGTGGTAATGTCTCTCGATGGGTGTGTCGAGATCCTTGCCCTCCGAATCCCTCCTCTGGTGCCAGGTGATGTCGGCGGACACGTATTCCATGTTGCATTCCACGAGATAGGGATTCTCCCTGAAGAAGGTCGAGGGTATGACATAGTGGTCATACGCGATGTGGAAGTTGACGACGGTGGATGTCAGCTTGGTATTCTTACCGAAGAAGGAGGCGGTCTTCCACACCTGGTCACCGTCGATGCATCCGTACACGAGGTACTCGTCATCCCCATACACTATGACGGCGGGGATGTCCAGGACCGCCGGTTTCACCTGGGGGTTGGAATAACCGCAGATCCATGCCAGCGGCACCTCGGGGGCATCCTTGTCGCGCACGTGGTCCTCCGTGTACGTGATCACCTGCTTCCCGGAGCTATAGTCCACGGAATAGTTGAACTTGCCGTAGACATCCTCTCTCTGGGTGTAGTCGGTTCCCCGGAGATTCATGAGCCCCTCAGGGGTCTGTCCGGGAGTGATGTACGGATTGGTGAAGGAGAAGATCAGACCGTTAGCGGTGGTCACACAGTCCGTCAGCGTGAACTGGACGTTATTCTGCCCCTTGAACGTTATGTTCTTGGTGTACTTGGTGGCGATCTGCACCTCCGGAGTGTCCTGCTGCACGGCCTGGTCCTGGAGCCCCGGACTGACTGGACGAGGGTGACCAGAGTCATCATCCAACACGAGCACTGCACATGCCGCCACCACGATCACGATGCCCAGCACCGCACCTGCCTTCAGATACATGCCATTATCTGCCATATCCGACTGATTCTCTCAGAATTTTAATGGTGTCATAACCCCCAATATAGAATATATAGGTTGCACCGACAAAGTGTAGACATCGGAGTGTGCCGGCAGTTATACGTCGTAACTAAAGAACCATTACAATGGAGGGGTCGCCCAATCAGACGACCCAGGAATGGGGGACGGACCCCCGGAAAAAGAGATCAGAAGGATTTTCCAAGCTGGTAGGCCTGGTCGCAGTAGCCGGTTCCCCTGAGGGACTCGGGGACGGGGACGTTGTAGGCGTTGACCCTTCCGGCGTCCTCGGCACCGACATAGTGGAGCATCTCCTCATAGAACCTGACGACGGCCTCGGTGGAGGAGGGGACCTCCTCGGCGGCGGTGGTGATGAGGGCCATCTTCGGCTTCTTCTCCAGGAGGACGTTGTTGAAGCTGTAGAACCTGTCCATCACGACCTTGAGCTGGGCGGTGACGCCGGCGTAGTAGACGGGGGTGACGTAGACGAGGGCGTCGCACGCCCTGAACTCCTTCTCGACGGAGGGCATGTCATCGGTCCACACGCAGACGCCGTGGGACTCGCACTTCCCGCATGCGATGCAGGGGTGGACGGTGAGCCTTGCGCAGTCGATGGCGGTGACCTCGTGTCCCGCCTCCTCCGCACCCTTGATGAACTTCCTGGCGAGGATGTTGGAGGTGCCTTTGGGATGGGGACTGCCGAGCAGTACGAGAATCTTCATGTCTAGGGGGTACGGCGAGCTCCTATAAACCGTGTCGGTCGGGGACTCAACGCCTCAGCCTGTCGATGTGACGGAGCCTGTCGAGAGCCGCTGTGAGGGTCTCCTCGCTCTTGGCGAAGTGGAGCCTCGCGAGGTTGTTCACTGGCTCCCTGAAGAAGCTTGATCCGGGGACGGCGCCCACTCCGACGATCCTCGCGAGGTCCTCGCAGAACCTGTGGTCGTCTTCGTATCCGAACTCCGAGATGTCCACCAGGACGTAGTAGGCCCCCTGCGGGACGTTGTGGATTATGCCCGCCTCGTCGAGACCCTCCAGGAAGAGGTCCCTCTTCTCAGTGTACTTCCTCTGGAGGTCGCGATAGTAATCGTCCCCGAAACGGAGTGCTGGCACAAGGGCCTCCTGCAGGGGTGCTGGTGCCCCGACCGTGAGGAAGTCGTGGACCTTCCTGACCACGTCGATGATGTGCGCGGGACCGATGACGTACCCCAGCCTCCATCCCGTGATGGAGTAGGTCTTGGACAGGGAGGAGCAGGAGATGGTCCTCTCCCACATGCCCGGGAGGGTGGCGAAGTACACGTGCTCGTGGGGCCTGTAGAGGATGTGCTCGTAGACCTCGTCGGTGACGACGAAGACGTCATGCTCCTCGGCGAGTCTCGCGATGTGGAGCAGCTCCTGCCTGGTGAACACCTTGCCGCAGGGGTTGGAGGGGTTGCAGAGGATCAGTGCCTTGGGCTTCATGGCGAAGGCGGCCTCCAGCTCCTCGGGATCGTAGGTGTAGTCGGGCTGGCGGAGCTCCACGTAGATCGGCTCCGCGCCGGACAGGATGGTGTCGGCACCGTAGTTCTCGTAGAAGGGGGAGAAGATCACGACCCTGTCGCCGGGATTGATGATGGACATCATCACGGCCATCATCGCCTCGGTGCTTCCGCAGGTGACGACGACCTCGGAGTCGGGGTCGATGCGTCTGCCCATGAAGCGGGACTGCTTCTCGGCGAGGGCCTCCCTGAAGTTCTGGGCACCCCAGGTCACGGAGTACTGGTGGGGACCGGCATGTGATACCTCCTCGAGCCTGTCGAGGACCTCCTGCGGAGGGTCGAAGTCGGGGAACCCCTGGGAGAGGTTGATGGCCCCGCACTCGTTCGATATCCTCGTCATCCTTCTGATCACCGAATCGGTGAATCCCCTGGTCCTGTCCGAAAGCCCCGGCATGGTGTAACCCTCTTTTCGACGGGGAAACCTATTCAAACATTAGTACGATTGCATCGGCATCATGCCATTCGCGGACGTCAACGGCATCAGGATGCACTACGAGCGCCAGGGTTCCGGGATACCCGTGCTTCTTGTCACGGGGCTCGCGGGGACCGCCGCCTTCTGGACCAGGACAGCGCAGCTTCTCGGTGAGGGATTCGACATCATCGCAGTGGACAACCGCGGATCGGGACTTACGGAGTGCGAGGGGGAGTTCACCATACAGGACATGGCGAGGGATGCTGTCGCACTGCTGGAACATCTGCAGGTGGGGCCCGCCCACGTGGTCGGATGGTCGATGGGATCGCACATCGCGCTGAACCTGTCGGCAGAGCGTCCGGACCTGGTCCGCTCGCTCACGTTGATATCCTCGTACCTGGAGAGGACCGCCCGTGCGGCCTACATACTGGAGGTCATCGGAAGGGCCTACGAGAAGGGAGAGGTGCGGGAGGAGGTCGCGGGCGCGATGATGAACGTGCTCCTGAGGACCGAGGGATACTTCGAGTCCGCGGAGAGGACCGGCAGACCCATACGCACCGCCGAACTCGGCGAGAGGAGCGGAATGATCAGGCAGATGAGGGCCGTGAGCGGCTACTCGATCGTCGACGACGCCCGCAGGCTGCGGGTCCCCGTGCTCTCGGTCCACGGACTGGAGGACATAATGACGCCTCCGCGCTGCGGTGACGAGCTGGCGGCGGAGATAAGGGGATGCGAGGTCCTCAGGATCCCCGGGGAGGGACACATCATCCGCCCCGAGACATATGTGCCAGCGATGCTGGACTTCTTCAAGAATCATTGACGGGACCGTCTTATCTGGTCCCGTCTGAATAGTTTTCTCACTCCTTCGGCATAATGAAGTGAGTGGGGGTGAGGGGTTCGCGGACGGGCTTCTCGATTCCCGCCTTCCTGCCCGCGTCGATGCACTTCAGGATCCACGCGATGTTGTGTGCCAGCATCCTCATGGTCTGCAGTCCCTCCTTGTCCTTGCGCACGTCCTCGGGAGTGAACCCGTGGGTCATGTTCCAGTACTGGGAGCCGGGGACGACCATGTTGTTGATGAGGTAGTACTGGTTCATCCTGGAGAAGGACTCGGAGTTCCCTCCCCTGCGGGCGTTGACCACGGAGGCGGCGACCTTTCCGTCGAACCTTCCGCCGTTGGAGTAGAAGAACCTGTCCATCCAGGAGTTCATCTGTCCGGCGGGTCCGGAGTAGTACACGGGGGCGCCGAAGACGAATCCGTCGAACTCGTCGAGCCTGGCGCTGAGCTCCTCGATGTCATCCCCCTTGATGTCCCACCTTCCCGTGCTCGTGCAGGACCCGCAGCCGCGGCAGCCCTTCACATCTCCGGTGCCGATCCAGTGGGTCTCGGTCTCCACACCCTCCTCATTGAGGATGTGGGCGATTTCGGAGAGGTCGGTGAAAATGCAGCCCTCCCTGTGGGGGCTTCCGTTGACAAGCAGTACCTTCATGCCCCGTTGAAGGGCACGAAGGTACAAAAAACACTCCGTAAACGGTTTTCAGTTCTTGATGATGTTCGCGGCCTTGAGGATGTCCAGCAGCCCGTAGATGAGGATGAGGACTCCGATGGCGCGGATCAGCAGGTCGAACAGTCAGTACCAGA
>JAKSHU010000011.1 GCA_024399175.1 archaeon | reverse complement strand
CAGCAGGCGTAGAAGTTGACGCCGCAAAAGTCAAAGCACTCGTTGCATCCCTCGATGGAGTTGACATCAAAGAAGCAATCGCAAACGCTTCTGTTTGTGCAGCTCCCGCAGCAGCAGCCGCAGCACCCGCCGCAGCCGCTGACGCACCTGCCGCAGCACCTGCAGCAGAGGAAGAGGAGAAAGTCAGCGAGGACGAAGCAGCAGCAGGTCTTTCTGCACTCTTCGGATGAGCCTAGACTCGACCGGAACTTCAAAACGCTTTACCCTTTCCAGGGGTTCATCGCCCCTGGTAACTTTTCATCGGTGTTTTCATGGATAACGAAGAAAGATTGATCGTGCGCCTTTCTTCGGAGGAAATCCTGTTCCTTTCAGAGATCGTTTTTCGCGGGAGATATCCTTCCGAATCCGAGGCTGTGCGTGACGCGGTCCGCAAGCTGATCGATTCCTGTCTGGGTCCCGAAGAGAAGGTCACGATTCTTCAGAAGGCCGCATCCCGCAACTCCTTGGACATAAGCGATTTCGCAACCGAGGGGGATGATGCCAAGACTGTCCTGAGCAACGTGATCAGACGCGGACTGGAGTCTGACAGAGGCGAGGATTGATGACCAACACGCTTGTCGTGGGTTATGGTGGATACGGGATAACCTGTGCCAGTGCCTATGCCAAGGAATGCTCCCTCCCGGTTCTTCTCCTTGATTCAAGGGCCTTCTTGGCAGAGGAGTTCGGCATCTATCAGGATTGCATAGAGCTGGTGACGGATGATGTGCTCAATGAGGGAAGGATATGCAATGTCTTCTCCAACTATCGCAACATCCTGTTCATCCTTCCTTTGGGGGGTGATTCGTTCACCCACGTCCATTCTCTGATTTCCAGGTGTGCAACGGCCGTCGATGCGTCGTTGATCACGCTATGCACGATTCCGTATTCCTTCGAGAGCGAGCGCAGATCCAGGGCGATGTCCACCCTTGATTCGCTTCCTCAGGAGGTGGACAATCTGTTCATACTGGATCTCCAGAGGACGATCACCGAGAAGGGACTCGTGGAGAATCTTGATGTCTTCCTCAGGCTCACCGAGGAGTTCGTGGTGCGTACAATTGGTGTGCTGGCACAGTTGCTGGAACGTTATCCGTTCTTCTCCTATTGCACCGATCGCGCATACACGTTGGCAATCGGAAGCGGCCTGGACTACCCCGCGATGGTAGCCGATGCACTGGAACACCCATACTTCGAGATCAGAGGACGTGTGGGAAAAATTCTCCTCTGCTCGGACGCCCATCCGACATCCTTCGAGCTGGATTCGGCGATCCGTTACCTGTCCGCCCGCAGCAGTTCCCTGCCTGAGGTGATGGGCACTTCCGGAATGGGGGAGGACAAGGTCCTGCTCCTCATTCCCATTTCTTTCCAGTGCGAATGATCTTGGCGGCGTCTCCGCAGACACCCACGACCGTGTTGTACTCGTATTTGGTGGGGATGGACCTGCCGAGCATGCGCCTGAACATGACGGTGGTCATCTCTCTCCTGGCCTCCATGTATCCGATCTCCTCTAGGAGGTCTCCGAAGAACTGGAACATCAGCTCCTTTTCGCGACCGTCCGCAGGCTCGCATCTCTTAGGGGTTTTCTCTGCCTGGAACATCTCATAGAGCACGACGCCGACGGAGTGGGAGAGGTTCATGATGGGGTACTCGTCAGAGGCGGGGATCGTGACAAGGACGTCACACCTGTTCAGTTCGGACTGCAGCAGTCCGATGTCCTCACGTCCGAACACGAACGCGATCTTCTCTCTGTATCCCCTGCAGGACTCAGCGAACTCCCTTACGGGGACGGGGATGCGGGTGTAGTTCTTGTCGCCCTTGGTGGTGACTCCGCTGGTGCCCACGACGAGGAAGCAGTCCTGGATGGCTTCGTCGAGCGAGGTGACGGTGACCGCGTTCTCGAGAAGGTGGGAGCCGTGCTTCGACCTGTTGAAGGCAGTGTCACCAAGTTCGCAGGGGTTGACAAGATAGAGTTCGCTCACATCGAAGTTCGCCATGCAGCGGGCGATGGCTCCGACATTTCCCTCGAATTTGGGTCCAACAAGGATTACACGGATTTCAGGCATTTTTACCACTGTTGTGCAGAGGGTTCAGTTATATGGGTTCTTCGCCAGCGACTTCCTTAAGCCCATGTCAGTTTCGCTCACTTTCAGTCATCTCCCCCGGTCATCCTTATATTGTCTCAGTGCTGGTAAATCCCATGGCCTACTACTATGACGGAATCACCTATGAGGTGAAGAGTGATGTGATGGAGGCGGTGCGGAACGATCTCGATTTCAGTCTCAGCGACGCGGACTTCGACAGGTACCTAAGAAATTGTGGTGGCGTGCAGGTCAACGGGGAGTACCTGACCAGCAGTCTGGCACTGAAGCGCAGCAGCTATTCGGACTATCGCAGCTGCAGGTCGGAGTTCATAGACGTGATCCTGTCCGATGTCTGTGAGTGCATGGATGTCACAGGATTCCCGTTCCGGGTGCCGTTCACGTTCAACCAGATTGAGTACTCGGAATGAGCTCCACCGTTTCGTATATATCGGTTGATACAGTACCCAGACTGTGTCAACACCTAAAAACCATCCACGTTACAAATCACTCATGGTGAGAGAACACCTTGCAGAGATGGTGGACCAGGGATTGGTAACCCCGACAGGCCTCATCTCTCACGGAAGAGGTGAAGCATTCGACTATCTGATGGGTGAGCACACGATCGCACCCGCTCTCGAGGCCGAGAAGGCCGCGGCCGCATTTTTGCTCAGGGCCAGGAAGCCCATGGTGTGCGTCAACGGAAACTCGATAGCATTGGAACCCAAGGGACTCATCGCACTCGCCAAGACGATTCCCGCACAGATGGAAGTCAACATTTTCCATCGCACGGAGGAGCGCATGGAGATGCTGATCCGCTACATGGAGGATCAGGGGGCCGACGGCATCCTGGGACGCAACCCGGATGCGAGGATTCCAAACCTTACCTCAGACCGTGCACTCTGCACCAAGGACGGCATCTTCGATTCCGATGTCATTGTGGTCCCCATCGAGGACGGAGACCGTGCCGAGGCACTCATCGCGATGGGCAAGATCGTCATCTCCATCGACCTCAATCCGCTCTCCAGGACCTCCCGGGTGGCATCCGTTCCGATCTCCGACGAGATCAGCAGGGCCGTGGAGAACATCGCTCGGTTCGTCGAGGAGCTTCGCGGCAAAGAGTCCGAGATCGATGCGATCATCCAGGACTACTCATCAAAGAAAACACGCAGGGACACCATCGAATGCATATGCAGCTCGCTGATGGCCGAATTCAAGGAATTATACTATGGACGATCTCGTAAAGAAAGGAAGTCTCAGGCTCAAGTGTGCCTACGAGCACATGCCTGTCATCCAGGAGATCGACAGGAGATTCAGGAAGGAGCAGCCCCTCGCCGGCCTCAAGATCGGTATGGCGCTCCACACGGAAGCCAAGACCGGAATGCTTGCGGTCACCCTCGCCAACGCAGGTGCGGAGATCCGTCTCGCAAGCTGCAACCCCCTGTCCACCGATGACTCCGTCGCGGCCGCACTCAGGGAGGAGTACGGACTCAAGGTCTACGCGAAGAAGTTCGAGACCGACGAGGAGTACTACGCGAACCTCAACGCGGTCCTCGACATGCATCCCGACTTCGTCATCGACGATGGTGCGGACCTCATCACCATGGCCCACACCACCAGGCGCGAGGTTCTCTCCAACATCAAAGGAGGCAACGAGGAGACAACCACCGGAATCGTCCGTCTCAAGGCCATGGCCGCCGACAAGAAGCTCGAGTTCCCCGTCATGGACGTCAACGACTCCAAGATGAAGTATCTCTTCGACAACAGGTACGGAACCGGACAGTCCATCTTCGAGGGATGGATGAATGCCACCAACCTCATCGTCGCAGGAAAGAACGTCGTTGTTGCAGGATACGGCTGGTGCGGAAAGGGAGTCGCGATGAGGTCCAAGGGACTCGGAGCACTCGTCACCGTCACCGAGGTCGATCCCGTCAAGGCCATCGAGGCCAGGATGGACGGATTCAACGTCATGCCCATGTCCGAGGCAGTGAAGACCGCTGACATCGTCCTCACCGTCACCGGATGCAAGGACATCGTCACCAAGAAGGACTTCCTCAACATGAAGGACGGATGTGTCATGGGTAACGCCGGTCACTTCGACAATGAGATCTCCAAGAAGGACCTCGACGAGCTCGCGGTGTCCAAGGAGCAGGTCAGGGACTTCATCGACTGTTACACCATGAAGGATGGAAGGAAGTTCTACCTCATCGGAGAGGGCAGGCTCATGAACCTCGCCGCAGGTCAGGGACACCCCGCGGAGATCATGGACACCAGTTTCGCAACCCAGGCAAGGGCCATCGAGTACATGGTCGCGAACCACGACAAACTCTCCAACGAGGTCATCAGGGTTCCCGACGAGATCGACAACGAGCTCGCCATGATCAAGCTCCGCACGCTTGGCATCGAGATCGACACCCTCACCGAGGAACAGTACAACTACATCCACAGCTGGACCGAGGGAACCTGAATTGCGTATCGCCATCATGACCGACAGTTACCGCCCCACCACTGATGGTGTGGTGACTGCGGTCCTGATAACCCGTCGTGTCCTGGAGGAACTGGGGCACACGGTCTTCATAATCGCTCCCGACCCGGGGCCCGAGTACCGCGAGGAGGGGGTTTATTATTTCAGGGCAATCAAGTTCAGGACCTATGCCGGATATTACGTCCCCATATTCCCGTCCGACAAGACCAGTCTCATTCGCCGCCTGAATCCGGACATCATCCACATACGCGGTGTCGCGTTCATGGCGGAGAAGGGACTCATCGCCTCCCACAACACCGGCGTCCCCACCGTGTTGACCTATGACACGATGGTGACGGATGTCATCGAGCAGTATTCTCCCATCAAGCTGCCGAAGGAGGTCCTCGTCAAGCTGGCCTCCATCTACCTGAGGCAGATGCTCAAACGGCCCAATGCCGTCGCGGTGCCGACACCAAGCACCGGAAGGGAACTCACCGAGGTCATCGGTGCAAAGCCCCGTCGTCTTGACGTGATCCCCACAGGAATCGACACGGACCACTTTACCCGTTCCGATGCAGGTCCCGAGATCCGGCGCAGATACGGCATCGAGGGGAAGAGGGTCATGATATTCGTCGGAAGGCTGTCCTTCGAGAAGAACGTCGACCTCGTCATCCGCTCTCTCAAGCTCATGGATGACGATGTGGTCCTGATGGTCGTCGGGCAGGGCCCCGTGATGGAGGATCTGAAGGCCGTCGCCGAGTCCGAAGGGGTCTCCGACCGTGTCATCTTCACGGGATACGTGTTCGACCAGGCTCTGGTGGACCATTACTCCTGCGCCGACGCATTCGTCTCCGCATCCGTGTTCGAGACACAGGGATTCACGGTCCAAGAGGCGATGTCCTGCGGACTGCCCGTGGCCTGCGGAAACGGACGTGCCTTCACCGACTTCATCGTCGACGGGGAGAACGGATATCTGTTCAACCTCTCGGAACGGGAATGTGCCGATGCGATGCGCAAGGCACTCGACGCACCGCCCGAAGTCCTGAAACGTTCCATGGAGACTGCCCAGTACTATGGGCTCAAACCGACCACCGAGCGGCTCGTGCACCTCTACGAGGAGGTCATCGCGGCCAAGAAGGCGGAATCAAAATGAAGATAGTTGATGTGAATCCGTTTTTCACCCCGTATAACGGGGGTATCGAGAACCGCATGTATGACACCTCCAGACTGCTGGCCGAGAGGGGACACGACGTAACTGTGCTCACTGGAAAACTGTCTCCCGAGTCCCCCGACGAGGAGGTCGTGGATGGATTCCGCATCATCCGCCTGGATTCGAGACTCATCAAGGTGTACAATCCGCCCTTCATCAGCTCCAAGGGTGTTTTCGAGACACTGGACTCTCTCGATCCTGATGTCGTCAACTTCAACTATCGCTGGGCTCCGAGCTATTCCAAGGCCCTGGAGAGATATGACGGGAAGAAGGTCTTCACCTACCACAACATGTGGGGGGAGGGCGTGGGAGTCGTTGCCAGGATATCGGAGAGCAACGACAACAAGTTCGCCCGCACTCTGGACACGTTCGATCACGTGATCGCGGTCAGTGACTACGTGCGTGACGACCTTTTGAAAAGAGGCTACTCTCCCGGATACGTCACCACCGTGCCGAGCTGTCTCAACTGTCCGATCAGCAAGGGTTCAGGAAGCGGGGACTACATGCTCTCCCTCGGCAGACTAGTGAAGACCAAGGGACTCGACTACATGTTGGAGGCCATGCGTTCCGTGGACCACAAGCTTGTCCTCTGTGGAAAGGGCCCGGAGGAGAAGCATCTCCGCAAGCTCATCGCACAGTACGGTCTGGAGGACAGAGTGGACATGAGGGGCTATGTCAGCGAGGAGGAGAAGCACCGCCTCATGGGCGAGTGCAGATTCTTCGTCATGCCCTCGATACACGAATCCCTCGGTCTCGCGGCGGCGGAGCTCATGTCCCACGGACGTCCTGTCCTTTGTTCCGATGCCGATGGTCTTCCGGACACCGTCGGTCAGGGCGGAAAGGTTGTCCCCAAGATGGATTCCGATGCGCTGGCACATGCGATGAACACTCTGTTCGACGACCGTGAGGAATGTGAGAGGCTCGCAGAGGGGGCATTTGAACGTGCCAGATACTATGATTGGGATCTGCACCTCCCGAAGATCGAGGAGGTCTACACCAAGGTCGTGTCGGGCGAGTACACGCGCGCGGATGCACACCCGTCGTCCTAAGACCGCGCCCTTATATTCCCCTGTGGCCATGGCATGGCCATGTCAAGCAAGAAGCCGTTCCTCAGTGCATACGGCCATGTCACCATCGACCAGATCATTTCCGTCGATCACTTCCCCGGTCTCAACGAATCCGTGGATGTCATCTCCAAGAAGACCTCCCTCGGAGGAACCGGAGCCAACATCGCCATCTGCGCGGCGAAGCTGGGTGTTCCCACGGCCCTGTGCGCATTCGTCGGAATGGATTTCCCTGGAAAATACCTCAAGGACATCGAGGACACCGGCCTCATAACGGACGAGTTCGTCGCAGTGGAGGAGTACGAGACCTCAACCTGCGTCATCCTCAACAACGCCCAGCTCGAACAGAAGGTCATCTTCTATCAGGGCCCTCAAGGATATGCCTCGAATCTTGGAAGGGACCTTCTCTCCAATGCGTCACAGTCCGAGTTCGTCCACATCTGCACCGGTGAGCCGAAGTACTATCTCCACCTGATGGAGTCCCTCAGGGGCAAAGGTCCCAGCATCTCGCTCGATCCCGCTCAGGAGACCTACCGTCTGTGGCCTGAGTCCCTTCTGAGGAAGGGCGTGGACCTGTCCGACAATCTGTTCTGCAACGCCTTCGAGGCGAAGGTCATCGAGGAACGTCTGGGTCTGTCCTCCGTCCTGGATGTCGGAAAATCCCTGGTCGTCAAGACCGACGGTGCCGAGGGAAGCATCGCCCGCATCGGCGATGAGATCGTCCACATCCCCTGCATCCCCTGCGAATCCGCCGTGGATGCCACTGGATGCGGTGACGCCTACAGGGCGGGATTCTACGCAGGACTCTACCACGGATACGATGTCAGGGACTCGCTGATGATCGCATCCTCCGTGGCCTCGTTCGTCATCGAGAAGGTCGGGGCACTCACCAACGTCCCCACCTGGGAGATGGCCGAGGAACGTGCCAAACCGTTCCTGAAGTGAAACCATGGTAATCATCGCGCTGACCGGTACCCCCGGCTGTGGAAAGACCACCGTCTCCTCGGAGCTCCGCCGCAGAGGACACTGTGTGCTCGATGTCAACGAGCATCTCCGTGACCACGACCTTCTGGGGGAGAAGGATGTCGCCAGGAACACGTTCAATGTCGATATGGAGCTTTTCAACGACTCGCTTCAGGAGTACAGGGACACGGACGACGTGGTGATCCTGGACTCCCATCTGTCCCACGAGGTCGACTGCTCCCGCATCGTGGTACTCCGCTGCAGGCCGTCCGTCCTGGCAGAACGTCTTCGTTCCAGAGGTTATTCCGAAGAGAAGGTGCGCGAGAATGTTCAGGCGGAGGTCCTCGACGTTATCCTGTGTGAATCGATGGACACCGACATTCCTGTGCATGAGATAGATTGCACAGCCGGCACCCCTGCCGATGCAGTCGATTTTATAGAACGGATTCTTAATGGAGCGTATGATATCTGTCCACCTGGTTCGGTGGACTGGTCTGGAGAGATGGAAGAATGGTTCTAGACAAGCACAGGAAGGATGCGGAGTTCACCCTTGCGCCCGTCGCAAGGAGGTTCATCAACGTCAATCCCAACACTATTTCATGGTTGGGACTGATCATGGCCGCGGTCAGCGGAGTTCTGCTCTACATGAGCTGGGCCCACCACTGGCTGCTGGTTCCTGCCGCGATCGCGGTCATCATCTCGGGATACTTCGATGCTCTCGACGGCAAGATTGCGAAGCTGGCGGGAAAATGCTCGGTAAAGGGCGATTATCTCGACCATGTGTTCGACCGTTACGCGGATATGTTCATGATCGCGGCGATCGCGGTCAGCGGATGGTGCAACACCTACATCGGACTTCTCGCCGTCATCGGCGTCCTGCTGACCTCCTATATGGGGACCCAGGCCCAGGCCATCGGTGCCAAGAGGCTCTACGACGGTCTTCTCGGTCGTGCGGACCGTGTCGTGCTCTGCTTCCTCTTCCCCATCATCGAGGCCATCGCCTGTGCTCTCGGATACGGTACTCTCGACATCTCCGGATATTCCCTGTCCTGGATGGAGATTATGATGATCTACTTCGCCGTGCTCGGCAACCTCACCGCAATCCAGAGGGGAATCATCACCTGGAGGAACCTCACCGAGGCAGAGAAAACATCTTCCGAAGAAGAGAAGAAGGAGTGATTTTCGGGGGGGGGACCTCCCCCAGCTCATTCCGGAGGCCTGCTGTGCCTTCCGGATTTCATGCGATAATATCCCAGAGGGTGCTTGATCCTCTCACAGAGGGGGTCGGGATTGAAGCATATTCCGTTGGTCTTCATCGTGCCGCATTCAGGAGGGGAGTATCCGTCGGTGCCGTTCAGCTCTCCTGTGATGTGCTTGATCTGGTATTCGGACATGGCCGCGTTGAAGTCGGGGGACACGGCGAAGATCGCGATGATCTGCTCGTAGGTCAGACCAAGTGCATGCAGGAAGGTCACAAGTGAGAACCTGGCACTGTGCGGAAGGTTCTGGCCTGCCTGGGCCATCTCGATGATGGTCTTGATGCAGGGGGGAAGGAACTCGTCCTTCATTCCCTCGCCGTTGGTGGGGCTCATCCTGGCCTTCATCTCCGCCATCATCAGTCCGATCTTCGACACGTCCTGCTGGATGTGTTTCTCGAATTCGGGAGGGATCCTGAGGGGCAGCTCCTCCTCGATCTTGAGGCGGTAGGCATTCTGCAGGAGCCTGACGAACTTCTCCGGAGGGAGGGTGACGTACCCGTTGTTCAACGTCATGTTGATGAGCTTCCACTCGACCGCCTTCATGACGTATGCGAACCTGAGGAAGTCCGCGAAATGGAGATTCATGTTGCCGTCCTTGTTGCGAACTGCATTCACCTCCAGCTCGTCGACGATGGTTTGCACGGATGCGGGATCCTTCGACAGAAGGTCGTTCATGTGCTCCGCCTCTGCCAGTGCATACCTCTTGATGAGGAACTTGTCATTTATGAACGAGACAAGGATCCTGGCATATGGATAGGAGAGGACCTCCATGAGGCGGTTGTACTCCCCGTTCAGCGTCGTGTCGGGGATCTTGTGGTTCCTTATCGCCCCAGCGACACGTTCGAATCCCCTTCTCCTCGCCTCGGAATACGAGGCGTCGGTCAGCAGCATGTCTATGCCTTCGGAGTTCTCCTCCGCGAACTGGGAGGATTCTCTGAGAAACGGATAACGTGCCGCGCGGAGACTGTCCATGTGTGATAATCCTTCTCGCAGTTCTTAATCCCTTGGACCGAACACGATGAAGCCCTTGAGGCCCTCGATGACGTGCGGGTCGTCGATGGCCCTGCTGAGGTCGGAGAAGTCCGTGAAAGGCCGTTTGAGGGCCAGTGTGGCGGCTCTTTTCTTGCCTATGCCCGGCAGTGCGGACAGGGAGGACATTGGCATCGAGTTGATGTCGAACGGATAGGTGATCCCCGTGATTGACCTGAACCCCCATTCGGTGACCAGGATGTCATAGGATTTGTCAAGTTCCAGGGGGTACGGGACGCCCACCAGGAGCGGGTAGGATCCGGGCTGTCTTCCGAAGGTCACGCTTCCGTCATGGATCTCCATATAGACGTCCTTGAGTATCGTGCCCACAGGCACCATGCGCTCGAGCATGACATGGTCGACATCCTCTCTGACGGACTGCTTGAACTTCTTGAAGCGCTTCTCGTTCATCTTCACATGGAACTCCTTTCTGGAGTCGATGACCTGGCGGATGTTGATCCTCCTGACTAGCAGGTTCTCGTCCACCAGTCTCTGGAGGAACTCCTTGTTGAGGATGTATGTCTCGAAGGTCTCGCCCTCGAGTCCGCAGATTATGTTGAGTCCGGGAAGGATCTTCGGAAGTCCGGTTGGTCCCCTCTCGGCACCGACCTTGTTGATCAGACGTATTGCGTCAAGAACCTGTTCCGCGGTGCTGTTGAGGTTGTTCGCCGCTCCCACACGCGGGTCTGCGGATTCCAGGCCAAGCGCGAGGACGTTTCCCGACGAGCAGCATTCCGCCAGTGTGCGGATCACTTCTTCGGACTCCTCGGGATATGTCGCTATGACCGCGGGATTGGCATTGTCCACGCTTATGTGCTCGAACCCGAGCGATCTCAGTCCCTCGAACAGGGATCTCACCTTGGAGGGGACCGGGCGCGGCACACCAGATTCGAAATCCGTGGAACCGTAGGATATAATGCAGGTCTGTCCTCCCACGCGGATGTTGCGGACTCCGAGCTCCCTCAGTCTTCTGGCCTCCTCCAGGATGTCCTCGGGCTCCCTCATCAGTGGTCTTCCCTTGGTGGGTTCGATGCAGAACGCGCATCCGCCGGAGGCGTAGCGGTGGCATCCACGATAGGATTCTATCTCCACCATCAGCGGGTGAGGGAAGTCCTGATGGGAGGTCACGATGTCCGCACCGAGGACCATCCATCTGTTCCATTCCTCAAGGGTCCTCTGTCTCTCGGTGACCTCCTTTCCGGTCATCCCGTCATACAGGGATGCGGCGAGATCCTTGTGAATACGAAAATCGAAGAGTTTGGCCTCGGGCGCATTTGCGGAGGAACCCCCGATCATCTTCCATCCCTTCATCTTTGGGGAGAACTCCTTGATCTCCTTGAGGGACATCGGCATAGACCGCAAATACTTACCTGGCACTGTGTTGCCTGACAGTAAAACCGTGACGTCGGCGTCGGGCAGTTCCGCCCCATTGCGCAGCATATCTATCGAAATATACTCGACTTCTCCCCCTGCATCCATGGCCGCACCGGCAACCGCACGGATCATAGGGGATATGTAAGGGGGCACTCCTAGTGCTGCTGGGTCATCAATATATCCATCGATGAGGACCACTTTCGGTGCAGAACTTTCGCCTTTCATCGGGTATTATCCCATACCAAATATCTATAAAAAAGAACACTATTGGGGTCGATTAAACAAATCGAAGAATTTCCTACGAAATTCGTAATCGAGGTATCAATATGACTTGCAACAACAACAAATCCGGCGCCCCCGAGAAGGAACTCACTGTCGAGGAGCGTCTCGAGCGCGCAAAGAAGCCTGGAAAGGATGCGATGGTTATGCACCCCTACTACGGCGGTAAGATCGAAACCGTTCCCAAGGCCTGCATCAGGACCTTCGATGACTTCTCCATCTGGTACTCCCCCGGAGTCGCGGAGCCCTGCAAGGCCATCGCAGCCAATCCCGACCTCGCATACGAGCACACCTGCAAGTGGAACACCGTCGCAGTCGTTTCCGACGGAACCCGTGTCCTCGGTCTCGGAGACATCGGACCCGAGGCGGCAATGCCCGTTATGGAAGGTAAGTCCATGCTCTTCAAGTACCTCGGAGGTGTGGACTGCGTCCCCATCTGCCTTGACACCAAGGACCCCGAGAAGATCATCGAGACCGTGAGGCTTCTCGCTCCCTCCTTCGGTGGAATCAACCTCGAGGACATCTCCAACCCCAAGTGCTTCGACATCCTCGACGAGCTCAGGAGGGACTGCAAGATCCCCGTATGGCACGATGACCAGCAGGGAACCGCAACCGTCGAGGTCGCCGGTGCCATGAACGCCATGAAGCTTGTCGGAAAGAGCTTCCAGGACGCCAACGTCACCATCTGCGGAGCTGGAGCAGCATCCCTCGCCATTGCAAGGCTTCTCCTCGCCACCGGATTCAAGCCTGAGCACCTCTGCATGTGCGACTCCAAGGGAATCCTCAACCAGTCCAGGGATGACTTCGAGAGCCTCCACAGACTCAAGAAGGACATCGCTACCAAGACCAACGGAGCAGGAAAGACCGGAGGACTCAAGGAGGCAATGGAGGGCGCAGACATCGTCATCGCCGCATCCAAGCCCGGACCCGGAACCATTCCCGCAGAGTACGTCGACCTCATGGCCGACGACCCCGTCATCTTCGCAACCGCCAACCCCGTTCCCGAGATCTGGCCCTGGGAGGCAAAGGAGCACGGATGCAAGGTCTTCGCCACCGGACGTTCCGACTTCCCCAACCAGGTCAACAACTCCATGGGATTCCCCGCAATCTTCCGTGGTGTCCTTGACGTCAGGGCAAGGACAATCACCGACGACATGTGCATCGCAGCCGCGACCGAGCTTGCAAAGTGCGCCGAGGAGAAGGGAATCACCGAGGAGTACATCGTCCCCAACATGGCCGAGGAGGACGTCTTCCCCAGGGAGGCGGCTGCAGTCGCAATGGCAGCTCAGAAGGCAGGAGTCGCACGTCTCTCCTGCACTTACGAGGAGGAGTACGAGAGGGCTGCTGCAATCATCAGCAGGTCCAGGAAGCTTACTGCCAACATGATGGATCAGGGATTCATCAAGCAGTACGTCGAGTAAAACCATCAGGGGCTTCGGCCCCATTTTTCTATTTTCACTTTCTACGGTGGAGCAGGTAGGCCGCGACGGCGACTACGCAAAGCACTGTAATCACAACTGCCGCGAGGATCAGTTTAAACTCCGCATCCCCGAGGTTCAGGGATTCCGAGGGAAGGTCCTCGTAGGATATCGCGAATATGCCTGTGCAGGGCAGTGTGGACTGCAGGCGCCCTTCCGCGTAGCTGGCAGGATAGCTCACAGCCTTTCCCGTATCCGATATGTGCCAGAGCTGTATCCTGTCCAGATCGTCTTCGGGGCTGGGTGTCACGGGGAGGTCGATCCTAGCTCCACCTGGCAGGATCTCCATACCGCCCCGCGAGGTCCCGAGGGACAACGTGAAGAACGTTCTGTCCCCCATCGTGTGCCTCTGTCTGTCGCTCGGAACCAGGGAATCAAGTTTGATTGACAGGGCGGAGTCGATTCCAGGCCAGAGGTTCTCTGACATTGATATGCGGGTCGTGCCGAACGTGATCTCCAACTGTCCGTGATCGTTTGCGAGTTTCTGCACGACCTCCCGTCCTATGCGGGATTGTGACTCCGAAGGCAGGTCGACCTGAACTGTGTAGTATGCGACGGTTCTATGTGCCAGCAATGCCTCGCACAGACTCTCCATCGTGAGTGGTTTTCCTGGTTCCAGCGGAACAGGGGTGTAGACGATCGCCTCGTCTGTCCAACCTCCCTTGAACGTGGAGCCAAGCGCATATGTCCTCCCGACAAGGTTCTTGTAGTCCGGTCCCGAGTATTCCGATTGTTCGATGCTGGACATCGTGTAGGTGCTGTCTGTGGATGATCTGTACACGCGGTCGCTCTCTAGCATCCTGAGTTCGCCGTCGCATACGATCCATCCTCCGAGTTTGCAGGAGGAGTAGTTGTGGGTCTCGATGGGGAGTATGAATCCGCCATTCTTGTTGCACCCGATGGCCACGGTCTCCACGGTGTTCTCGAATCTCTCCGAGGTGATGATCCTGGCTTCGTCCCCCTCCCTGTCGATGACCCCCTGGATTTTTGACCTGTCCAGAAGGAAAAGTGTTCCTTTCAGGACCAGACGACCTGAAACATCGAAACCGTTGTTCCGCAGCTGGTCGATGGTGGGATATTTGGTATCCTTGAACACGACATCGTTGAGTCCGGGATACATCGTGAGGGTGCCACTGAGGTTCAGATATGCTCCCTCCTCCACGGTCATGGTGGACCCCGGAAGGATCCGGTAGATGTTGTTCATCTGATACACTCCCTCGGTCAGACGGATGTCCAGGGTGTAGGGTATGCTGAACGGACGGTTCTCGTACGTGAGGGTGTGTGTACCTCCTCCAATGGACATTGTTATGGAGATATAGTTGAACGTGGCCCCTCCTCTGAGGACAAGGGTCGTTTTGCCTATGTCCGAATGAAGGTTGTTCTCAGGAGGGGGCGAACCGATGGATCTCGTTGGATCATACGTGAACGATGCCTCGGAATTCCTTGACAGGGCGATGAATGCCCCTCCCTCTCCGACAAATTCTATCTCCGTTCCGTTGAACTCCTCGTTCGCGTACACCTCCAGGTGGCCGACGAGTCTTGCTCCGGATGCAATGGACATCTCACATTGTATGTTGGGGAGACTGAAACGATTGAACACTCCCTGATCCGCGTTATACAGGCTCACCAGGGTGTCTCCGCCGGTGAAATCCGTGATGACCGCGGGCTCTGTTACCCTTGCTCCTGAAAGTGCGCTGATGGTTCCGGATCCCCTGATGAAACCGAAGCAGGTGACCTGCCCCTGCCCTTCGATGAGGATTCTGCCATTGTTGATGATGCTCGTGTGATCGGAGGATGTGTGGCCTTGATAACTGAATGTGTATGGGCATCCTATAACTCCCCCGACAACCAGACTTCCCCTCACATTGACCGTGCACTCCAGGACCAGCGTGAGCTTGCAATCATCCCCGGTTGCGAGTTTGGTACGTCCGGGGTCATCACCCAGGCGGAAGCCCGTCGTGTTCGTGTCATCGATCGGGAGGAGGACGGTGGTGCCTTCAGGGATGCAGAGGTCATGTGTCACCGTGAATCCCTCCTTCACGATGACCAACGGTGCCCTGGTGCTCAACGCCTGCATAAGCTCTTCCTCGCTGTGAACTTCCGCGGATGAGTTATGTTCCGAATCCGAGAAATCCGTCTGGAGCACAAGAGCCGAGATGATTGCCACCAGGATGGCAGTCAACACGAGGGCCCGTCCTTTCATAATCTGTGATTGTCCTGGACTGTAATAATTGTTGCTGGGAGCGTTCATTCCTCTGGAGAGGCAGCAGGATTGAGGTGCGATCGGACCGCCTTTATTTATCCAAGTTGTTGATAACCCTGTAAACTGTGTTACAGTTTATGGAGCCAATGCCTGATGACCGAGCCGGATGTGTCAATTATCGTTCCCATAAGGAATGGGGCACAGTATCTGGAGGAGTGCGTGGGATTTCTCAAGGCCCAGACTCTGCAGAATTTTGAGGTCATCTTCGTCGTCGACACCGAGAGCGAGGACGGTTCCGTCGAACTGGTGGACAAGCTCGCCAAGGAGTGCCAGGACTCCCTCGTGATCCATCAGGGGGATGGCATGAAGCTGGGAGGAAATCGCAATCTGGGTCTGGAGCATTCCCGTGGAAAGGCGATCTGGTTCGTGGATGCCGATGACGCGCCCAGTCCCGATTTCGTCAAGGACATGTACGGGCTCCTAACAGACAATGATGTGGACTTCGTCTGCTGCAACTTCCTGAACGTGTCTCCCACCGGACTGATAAAGGAACGTCCGAATGCCGAGTACCATGTCAGGGTATGTGACAACGAGGAGGCGCTGATCCTGCGCAATGACGAGTATTATCCTGTCTCCGTCTGGAGCAAGATGTTCCGGCGTGACTTCCTTCTGGACAATCACATCCTGTTTGACGAGTCCTTTGCCGAGGACATCATCTACACCTATCGTTGCATCAAGGCCTGCAGACGCATCTGTCTCTACGACAGGCCGCTGTATGCCTATCGTCAGACCCTTGGTTCCATATGCCGGAAGAAGGAGAATCTCGACAAGCGCGGACACGACGAGATAGCATCCTATGATCAGGTCGATGAGCTCTACACTGACCGTCAGGAGGTGCTTCGCAAGAATGCCACGATGAAACTTCGCTCCAGCGGACACATGTCGTTTTCGGCCTTCAGAAAATATGCTCGCAGTGAGAAGAATCGCGAGTCATATGAAAGGTACCTAAAGGGCAACTTCGAGGCCTGGTGGCACCTTCATCTCCCCACATTGTATTTCATTGCCATCCGTACCTACATCAAACTTGTCTACAAGAGGTACGGAACCGCCGCGATGACCAAGAGATTCTGGTGATTCTTAGAAATCACTTGGATGTGGTCGTGCGTGAATATCCTCACGATCTTTCAGAAATGGATGAAAAGGAATGGCCCCTTGCGGGACCGGTGAATGGTTTTAGACGTTGGTGGAAGACACGCACTCGATGTTTCCGATGCCCTCGATGGAGAGGAGAGCATCCTCGAGCTTTCCGCCGATGGACTCGTCATCTGCGTTGATGAGGAGCTCGACGCGGATCTTCATAAGTCCGAAGACGTGGTCGACGACATCGGACTTCTGGACTTTGACTCCCTCGGGAACGAGGTCTGCCATTTTTGCGCAGACTGCGTTGAGGTCAGCCTCATCTCCCTCGGGGAGAAGGTCGTAAACGGAGTAGATCTCTGCCATTTCAATGCCTCAAGGTCCCATGAATCCACATTTGGGGCATTCGTAGGAGACGCTCTGGTCGCGGCACTGGTTGCACCTTCCGATCTCGACTTCCCCGCACTTGGGGCATTTGAAGAAGGTGTTGCCGTGGCCGATAAGCCTCTTTCCACAGGAAGAGCAAATTTTATCGTTAGCCATACTCGTGGGGATAAAGTGGAAGTATATATAGGAAAGTGTCAGAAAACCTGTTCTAGACTCTCGCCATTTTAATAGTCCCTATTTTAATGCACGTGCGATGAAAGCAAGTGCGGACTGCGGTCCCTGTCTGATGAAACGCATACTGTTCCAGTCCCGTATCGCTGGCACAGGAAGGGAGTTTGAGGCTGTCAAGCAGTGCATGGGCCGTTATTCCGAACTGATGGTGGAGGGCGTGTGCTCCGCCGCCATCGCGACGGACGTCCACGCGCTGTGCTATCGCATAATGGACAACGACGATCCCTATCTCCAGATGAAGATCGATGCTGATCGCATCGCCGAGCAGTATCTGCCTCTGGCACAGAGGTTCATCGACTCGTCCGAGGATCGTCTGCACGCCGCGGTGCGCGTGTCTCTCATCGGGAACATCATGGATTTCGGTTCAGGCATCGCCATCGACAGTCCGGATGAGTTCGGCAGGATGTTCGATTCCCTGCTGAATCAAGGCATCGAATCCGATGAGTTCGACATGCTGGAACAATTGATCTCCTCAAGCAGCGTGATCCTCTACGCATTCGACAACTGCGGTGAGAGCCAGTTCGACAAGCTCCTCATACGCGAGATCAAGGCCCTCGGAAAACGTGTGGTCGGAGTGGTCCGTGGCGCACCGATCCTCAACGATGTGACGATGGAGGATGCATTGAGGATCGGCCTCGACAGGGAACTGGACCGCATCGTGTCCACCGGCGAGTTCGCCATCGGTTTCCCCGAACACGTGGGGGACCCCGGCTTCCAGGAGGAACTGGCATCTGCAGGGCTGCTGATAACGAAGGGGATGGCCAATTATGAGTCGCTTTCGGATTACGACATGCCAGTGCCGGTCGTGTTCCTTCTCAGGGCGAAATGCGCCCCCGTGGCAGCATCATTGAATGTGCCAGTTGGTACAAATGTAGTCAGGGTTAAAAGGGTGGAGTGACATTCGAGCGTGATAAAATGGATGTCAAGCAGGCCGTAATCATGGTCGGGGGAAAAGGTACCCGCCTGTACCCTCTGACCGAAAACACCCCCAAGCCCGCACTTCCCGTGCTGGACATGCCCTGTCTGAAATACCTAATCAGGTCCTTCGCATCCGCCGGCATAAGCGAGGTGTTCCTGGCATGCGGATACAAGTCGGACGTCCTGCAGAAATCGATCGGGGACGGTTCCGATCTGGGCGTCAAGATCATCTACTCCGATGAGGAGACTCCCCTCGGCACCGGTGGAGCGATGAAACAGCTGGAATCCCGTCTGGATCCCGTCTTCGCGGCCGCAAACGGGGACACGTTCATAGACATCGACCTTCGCGAGCAGATCGATGAGCATCTTCGCAGCGGAGCCAAGATCACCATCGCATTGACCCAGGTTCCCAATCCCTGCGAATACGGCATCGCACGTGTGATGGATGACGGACGCATAACCGAGTTCAAGGACAAGCCGAAACCCGAGGAGGTGTTCTCGAATCTGATTAATGCGGGAATATATGTGGTGGACCGTTCCGTTCTTTCCGACGTCCCCGAGACCGGATTCTTCGATTTCTCCAAGGACCTTGTTCCGATCATCACCAACAAGGGTCTCAGGGTCCAGGGATACAAGCTGAAGGGTGGCGTGTGGAAGGATGTCGGCAGGCCGTCGGATCTCATCGGCACCAATCTGCTCATGGCCGAGCGTCTGCACAGCGGCGACCGTTTCTCCCTGGGGGACGATGTGACCCTGTCCGGACCGTTCTTCCTGGGCGAGCATTCGAGTGTCACCGGATCCCGTCTGGATTCGGTCGTCATCCTCGACGATGTCACGGTCACCGGTTCCACGATGACCAACACCCTGGTTCTCGGAGGGTGCATGGTGTCCGGTGCGGAGATCAGCAACAGCATTCTTGGAAAAGGATGCAGAATCGGAGAAGGTGCGGTCATACGCGACTCCGTCCTCAGGGATGGGACCGTCGTCTCTCCCGGGGAGATCATCGACAGGAGGGTGGGATGACCATGGCGGACCCGTCCTCCGGAGTCAAGGCCGTTCTTGTGGACCGTGACGACACCCTGTGTCCTGACGTCCCCTACTGCAGCGATCCCTCCAAGATACACGTGTTTCCCGATGTTCCAGCATCACTGAAGCGTTTGAATGATGCCGGGTACATCGTGTTGATGGTCACCAACCAGTCCGGCATAGGCCGGGGTTATTTCACCGTGGAGCAGCTGGGACTGGTCAATGCGGAGCTCCTCAGACAGGCGGAGAGCGAGGGTGGCCGGATAACGGACATCTTCTACTGTCCCCACAAGCCCGACGATGACTGCGACTGTCGCAAGCCAAGGGTGGGTATGGGCATCCAGGCCATCGCCAAGTACGGTCTGGATGTCAAGCAGTGCTGGATGATCGGAGACAAGGAGAAGGACGTGGAGTTCGGACAGCGGCTGGGGATGAGGAGCATACAGGTGTCGGACGAATGCTCGTTCTCACAGGCAGTCGACGAGATTCTCGGATGAACGGCATATAGTTGTAAGTTCAAAGTAATGCCAAAACTTTGAACAGATTTGTTGGGCATAGGGAAGTCCCCTCGATTCCTATCAATTTGAGGACATAATTGCCTCACAACGGGAGCAAAATGGTGCCGAAAGGCACCCAGTTTCTCTCATCGATATCAACAAAACTAAAAACTGGGCGAACATTCAGGAATTCGGACATAGCTCTCGCTGATATTGGTCTTGAAGGGGTAGTTATGGTCCACTTTTACCTATATTCGGGGAAAATGTAGGAGAACAACTGCATCAGGAAAAACCTGAAGGAAAGCATGATCTTCGCAGTCTTCTCCCTTAAACCGCGCACATCCAACGGCATCCAGCGTTTTGCAGCCTTGTGCACCTCTTCGCAGACATGTCTGCAGTTCTGCTTTTCTCTTGCAGACATGCGTCCGCGACGCATGTCAACGTTGCGGAGGAACTTGCCGACCTCTTCGCTGTGTCCGTGGGTGATGAGGAATCTTATCACCCTGTCATTGCTGATCTGCTCGGCAGGACGGTACCCTTTTTCCTTCCACAAGCGAGCATACAGTTTCAGCGCACATTCCGCACCCTTGACGTTTTGAGCGTCGATTTATTTTCTAGGACTGGAC
>JAKSHU010000109.1 GCA_024399175.1 archaeon | reverse complement strand
ACACGGTCCTCATCGGGCGTTACTCCCATCAGAGATGGCGGACATCTCAGGCCGTCCTGGACATCGCTTACTAGGCCCTGCAGGCGATGGAGATAGAGGATCTGGCTACGTCCAAGTTCAACGAGCTCTCGGCAGGTCAGAAGCAGAAGGTCTCGATCGCCAGAGGTCTGGTCCAGGAACCTTCTGTCCTCATGCTCGACGAGCCCACCGCCAACCTCGACATCCGCCACCAGGTCTATGTCTCCGCTTTCCTGAAGGAGCTGTCGGAACGCACGAAGATCACCGTGTTCACTGTCAGCCACGACCTGAACCTGGCCTCGAAATACGCGGACAGGATCATCCTCATGGAACGCCCAGGTAGGATCTACGGCATCGGCACGCCGCAGGAGATCATCACCCAGGAGAACATACGTCACGTGTACGGTGTCGACTGCACCATCACCGATGACCACGGAACACCGCACGTGGTCCTCCAGGATGTCCTCGAGGTCTCGCTCGACAGACGCTGAACCTTTTTTCCGGCCTCCGCTGAAAGTGGGGGCCACCCCTTCCCTCCCTCCGCGATGATCCCTTCAGGCCAAACCCCGACCACCCTGTTTTATACGGATTTTCCATTGACAGTTCCAGCAACATTGCAGGGAATGACAGGATGAGGACAGAATACATTCACAGACCCGCCTTCGGCATCATCGGCAGCACCCGCGTCGTCGACGCAGGCAGACTCGGCACCGCACGCTCCGAAATCTGGAAAGCACACGACGAGCGTTGCGCCCTCATCCCCGAGGTCCCCCGCGACGAGAGCGAGGAGACGATCAGAAGATGCTCCGTCGGCACCCATGGGGCCTGCATATCCACCTGCAACGACACTGTGGAGCACCTGGTCGGGGGCATCTTCGACGAGGGGACCATCCCCCAGGACATGCAGGTGTTCCGCGTCCCCGAGGGAGACTGGGCGGTCTTCTCCGCCACAGGTCCGGCCTGCGAGACGATGGACGACCTACAGAGACGCGTGTGGACCGAGTGGTACCCCGAGGTTGGCATCCTCCTGACACCCTGCGGGGATGCCACCATCGAGCACTACGGCGACAGGGACTCTCCCGACTGCCGGTGCGAGCTCTGGGTCATGGTCCGCAGAAGGCCGGAAGGCCTCTGAGGATGTCCGCCGCCACGAGGGCCTTCCGTGCGGCCCTCCCCACATGCACGCCGATCATCACCAGCTTCCTGGCACTGGGCATATCCTGCGGGCTGCTCGTCACGGTCAACGGACTGCCATTCTGGTACGCCCCGCTGATGTCGGTCGTGATCTTCGGCGGCTCCCTGGAGTTCGTGACCATCACGATGCTCGTGGGAACCTTCGCACCGCTGGAGACCATCGTCATCGCTTTCATGGTGCAGGCCCGCCACATATTCTACGGCATAGCGATGCTCGGCAGATACGACATCCGCGACTGGAAGAGGACATACCTGATCTACTCCCTGTGCGACGAGACCTTCTCCATCAACCGCACCGTGGACGCCCCTGAGGGTGTCGACAGGAACTGGTTCATGTTTGCGGTCAGCTTGCTCAACCAGCTGTCCTGGATCCTCGGCACCACCATCGGGGCCGTCGTCGGGATGCTCATACCCTGGGACCTCTCAGGTCTGGGATTCGTGATGACCGCGCTCTTCGTGGTGATCCTGCTCGAGAACATGCTGAAGGACAGGAGACCGCTCTCCGCAGTCATAGGATTCGCGTCCGCGGTCGTCTGTCTAGTCCTGTTCGGCTCGGGATCCTTCCTGCTCCCGACACTCGTGCTGATGGTGGTCCTGCTCCTGGTATTCCGTGGCCCCGTGCAGGAGGGATTCAGATGATGTCACCTGTCGAGCAGATCCTGGTCATCGTGATCTGCGGGATCGTAACGCTGCTCACACGCTTCCTGCCGTTCGTCGTCTTCGGCAGGGAGGGGGAGGTGTCGCCCCGCGTATCCTATCTGGGACGTGCCCTTCCTGCGGCGCTGTTCGCGATGCTCGTGGTCTACTGCCTTAAGGACGTTGACTTCCTCGGAGGTGTCCACGGGCTTCCCGAGATTGTCTCGATAGCGTTCATCGTGGTCGTGCATCTGAAGTGGAGGAACATGCTGCTCTCCCTCGTCGGAGGAGTCGCATTCTACCTCGTGGTCGGTCAGCTGTTGACCCTGCTGCCATGAACTCCGGACGGCCGGTGGCACGATTTCCCGAGAGATGGCACGCAGTGTGCGGATTCGCAGGAAAGTTCACACGGAGTAACACTTCCTCACAGGAAGTCTGCACAGAGTGACACCTTTCCAGAACGCGTGTTATCTGCGAAAATCCTTATGAACACGACACGAATCGCAATCTTCCGATGGATCGGAAGACCTTTGCCACCCTGTTCGCCGTGCTCGCGGCCGTTTTCTATGCGATAAACATTCCCTTCTCCAAGATTCTTCTCGAGGATGTCGGGCCCACCATGATGTCCTCCTTCCTCTATCTCGGTGCAGGACTGAGCATGGGTGCGGTCTTCCTCGTGCAGAGGAGGTCGCTCGACCGTGATGACCTTCTCGGAAGGAGCGACCTGCTCCACACCGTGGGGATGATCGTGCTAGACATCGCGGCACCCATCCTCCTGATGCACGGCATCACGATGACCTCGTCAGGGAACGTGTCCCTCCTGAACAACCTGGAGATCGTGGCGACCGCATTGATCGCCCTCGCATTGTTCGGCGAGAAGGTGGGCGGAAGACTGTGGATCGCTATCATCTTGATCACCGCCTCCGGAATGATCCTGTCGGTGGATCACGGGGACGGATTCTCGCTCGACGGAGGCTCGCTGTGCGTCATCGGGGCCTGCCTGTGCTGGGGACTGGAGAACAACTGCACCCGCGCCATAAGCGGCAGGAGCTCCAGCCAGATCGTGATGGTCAAGGGGCTGTGCTCCGGAACCGGCTGTATGACGATCGCAATGCTCTCGGGAGAGACACTCCCTGCATCGGAACTCGCCGTGGCCGCGTTGCTCCTGGGTGCTGTCTCGTACGGACTCAGCATCAACCTGTACATCCTGGCACAGAGACACATCGGTGCCGCGAGGACCAGCGCATACTATTCCCTGGCGCCGTTCATCGGCGTGGCGTTCGCCTTCGTCATCCTGGGAGAGAGACCCGACCTGCGGTTCTTCGTCTCTCTGGCCCTGATGGTCGTCGGAACGGCGATGGTGACGATTGACACACTGGGGGCGGAAGAGCACGACCATGTCCACAGACACGGGGAGATGGTGCATTCGCATCCTCACGGGCCGCTTCACCACCTGTTCCCGATCCACCACCACGACCACCGATGAACTGCAGTAAAAACCCGGTTCAGCATTTGCTTGGGGTGGAACCGGGGCAGTTAGACTGCGGTCACGCATCGGCATCTCTGATATAACAGTGTGTGTAACTGGCTAACTGCTGTTTCCGTCCTTTATATAACCTCATTGACAGACACGGTTTATGAAAGCAGACCGCCAGTCACGCACAGCAAGGAGACGCAGGGAGCTCCTGTCGTCACCACGGCTTCTCAACGAGACCCCGGACATAATAGGAAAGATCACCACCGTCCTCGAGAACGGGGGTTCCCTCGACTCCGCGATGAGGGAGCTCGCAGAGGAGGGACCAAGGATCAGCAGGACCCTCTTCAGAAGGATTGTCGACGATGCGGACACCCGCGTGGAGTCGGACATGTCCGCGGCGCTGTCGAGACTCCTCTCGGAGATACCCGACTGCAACAGCGCCTATGCGATGTCGGTGAGGATGACGATGTCCGCCGCGGGATCCAAGACGCCCGAGGAGAGGACGAGGATCCTCAAGGAGGCCTCAGAGATAGCACTCAACGGACTCAGGGAGGCGGGAAAGACTTTCTCCAGCTCCCTCAACACACCCTGCATGGTGATCTTCGGACTGGGAATGATGGTGCCGATGGTCCTGATGTCGATCCTCCCGATGATGGGCATGAGCGGGATGTTCGGCGGTGCCGCCATCGACCCGGGCATCCTGACCGCGATAACGCTCGTCCTGATCCCCGCGGTCGTGCTCTCGGTCGTCATGTCGTTCAGGAGCAGGAACCCCCTGCAGGTCCTCGGGAGGGAGGGATTCCCCCTCGGCATCCTCGCATACGTCTCCGTCCCGGTGTTCGCCCTCCTTCTGTCCCAGATCATCGGGGACCCCCTTGTCTGCCTCTGCGTGTCCATAGTGCTCGGAAGCTTCCTCTGTCTCTCGATGGGTGGAAGGGACTCGGGTGCGGACAGGAAGAGAAGGAGGATGGAGTCCAGACTGCAGGACGCGGTCTTCGAGATTGGCAACAGGCTGCTCACCGGACAGTCCTTCGAGGACTCGGTCCACGACACACTCCGTGCGAGAGGGGACTGTGCCGCACTCGCCGACGAGTTCAGGAACGAGATAACCATCACCAGGGGAGACGTGAGGTCCGCGATCGGGAACGTGTTCGGAAGGTTCTCCGCAGAGATCGAGAACGCCCTCGCCGGAATCCACAGGGCGTCCCTGAAGAACCTCGCCGATGCGGGAAGGCTTGCCGTCGCCCTCGGAAGACAGATGAAGGACAGGGAGTCGCTCAAGAAGAACATACGCAACGAGCTGAAAAGCATGACCGACACGATGTTCGGCACCGCCTCCGTGTTCGCACCGCTGGTCCTCGGACTCTCGATATCGATGCTCGGACCCATGAAGAACCTCACAGGCGTCGTGGACGATGGGTCGTCCCCGTTCATCCTCGCGATCTACCTGGTGGAGCTCTGCGCGCAGAACGCACTTCTGCTGGGATTCATAGACGGAAGGGGCGGAGGACGCGAGGTAGTCCGCAGATTCTCGCTAATGAGCGCGTGTTCTGGATCGGTTGAGATAGTGCGGGTGGACGTGGTCGAGGCGGTGGGAGCAGGTGGGTCCCGCCGGCTTCATCTTCCTGACGGCGGCGTTGACACGTGCCTCGTCCATCCCGAAGACTCCGTCCGTGAAGGGTGCCCTTATCTCCTGTCTGACGAGTCCGCGGACCATCGTGAGGACGTCGGCATCGGCGAGCGCGGCGAGGATCTCGGCCTCGGGATCGCTGCTTATCATCAGGGGTTTGCGGTTGGTCAGACAGATGTGCTTGGCTGGTTTCTTGGCGTCCTCGGACATGATGGATGCAAGACAGTTGGAGGTATTTTATGCTTGGGTGGGAAAAGAGACATCGAGCACATTACCCAGACGTTTCATTCCCTTGAGGAAGCCTTTTTCTACCCCTTTATTTCCATTGGAAAAACCGTTTAAAAACGTATGGGCCGATGGATGGAGACAATGCCATTTTCCTGCGTTTTCTAGCCAATTTCATCCAACTTTAACCAGAATAGGCATAATTCTGCACCATTTCGGGGGCGGAATATTCTGATTTTACGCCTCGATATATACCTTGTCTCGACCCTTCAGAATCGATGCACGAGGGGTTGAAATACCCCCTGCGGACGGTGAGAAAACGGGTGTCACGATTTTAGTATTCAGTAATATTCTATGTAGGATTTTGACAGAGCGACATCCTGTCTGCATTGCTTTATTATATTCCCGTTGCATCAGACGGGTGAGAGCAATGAGGATTATCAAACGTAATGGTTCGGAGGCGGAATTCGACCGCATGAAGATCGTGAAGGCCATCGAGAAGGCCAACTCGGCGGAGGGAACCCCCGAGCTCACGAAGAGACAGATCGACTACATCTCGCTGGTCATCGAGGATTACTGCAACGAGATTGGCAGGGCCCTCTCCGTCGAGGAGATTCAG
>JAKSHU010000108.1 GCA_024399175.1 archaeon | reverse complement strand
TGCCGTAAGATCGAGACCACCGCCGACGAGGTCACCTGGAGGACCGACCGTCTCGGAATCCCCCTCATCGAGGTCGCCACCGCCCCCGACATGAGGACTCCCGAGGAGGTCCTCGAGGTCGCCACCAGGATCGGATCCCTACTCAGGGCCACCAAGAGGGTCAAGAGGGGACTCGGAACCATCAGGGAGGACCTCAACATCTCCATCCCCGAGGGTGCACGTATCGAGATCAAGGGTGTCCAGGAGCTCAGGCTCCTCCCCGACTTCGTGTCCAACGAGGTCAAGAGGCAGAAGATGCTCGTCAGGGTCAGGGACATCCTCAGGGAGAGGGGCACCCAGCCCGTTCCCGTGGAGGTCATCGACGTCACCGAGGTCTTCAAGGACTGTGACGCGAAGGTCATCGCCGCCGCCCTCAAGGAGAAGGGAAAGGTCCTCGCGGTCAAGCTGCCCGGATTCGCAGGCGTCATGAACGGTGACAACAAGACCCTCAGGCTCGGATCCGAGATGGCACAGTACGCACGCACCGTTGGTGTGAAGGGAATCTTCCACTCCGACGAGCTCCCCAACTACGGAATCGAGCAGAACTATGTCGACGCCCTCAGGAACTTCCTTGGAATGACCGGCGAGCACGATGCGTTCGTCATCTGCGCCGCACCCGAGAAGAAGGCCAGGGCCGCTCTCGAGCTGGCCGCAGGAAGGGCCAACACCGCCATCGACGGTGTTCCCGAGGAGACCAGGGACCCCCTGCCCGACGGAACCACCAGGTACTCCAGGCCTCTCCCTGGGGCGGCAAGGATGTACCCCGAGACCGATGTGCCTCCCACCATCATCCCCAAGGTCAGGCTCGAGCGCATCAGGAACAACCTCCCCGAGTTCCCCGAGCAGATCGAGGCACGCCTCATCAAGACCTACGGAATCGCAGCCCAGCAGGCACACCAGATCGTCAGGCAGGGACGTGACGACCTGTTCTGCCAGATCGCGGACGAGTTCGACCTCTCCAACGTGGCCGCGACGACCTTCCAGAACACCTTCCAGGAACTGGAGCACGAGGGTATCGACACCGACCTGTTCACCTATAACGACCTCTACGCAATCTTCTCCGCCCTCAAGGCAGGCAAGTTCGCCAAGGAGGGTATCCCCGCCATCCTCAAGGAGATGGCAGGCGGAACCGACCTCGAGGCCGCCGTCAAGAAGCTCGGTCTCACCGCCGTCGACGCAGGCGAAGCCGCGGCGATCATCGAGAAGATCGTCAACGAGCGTGCGGACTTCGTCCGTGAGAAGGGAATGGGTGCCATCGGCGGACTGATGGGTCCTGTCATGGGTGCACTCAGAGGAAAGATCGACGGAAAGCAGGCCAATCAGCTGCTCACCGAAGCAATCAAGAAGCTCCTCGGCTGAAGATCACACAAACATCTTCCCTGCCCTCCGGGGCAGGGACATCCATCATTGTTCCAGCAGTCAGAATCTTATCTGCAGGATCTGTAGTTTTTCAAAGAACAGGGGGAGTTCCCCGAGAACCTCCACCGGTCTGTCTCCCAGGACCTCCGCGAGCCTGTCCTGGTCCATGAGCGATGACACCACGACCACGACCCTGCCCCCGGGGAGAAGATGTTCCGGAGCATGTTCCAGTAGTTCGGGGAGCGGCCCCATTCCGTCACTTCCACCCGCCCAGGACCTGACCAGTTCTCCCTCGTATTCATCCTCCTCTGCGGGGAGATATGGGAGATTGAAGAGTATGGTGTTGTACCTCTCATCGAAGGCCGAGTATACGTCGGTCTCCCTGACCTCGAGGTCCGCACCGTTCTGTTCGGCGTTCCTCCTCGTGAGCGTCACCGCACGGGGATTGACATCTCCGCACGAGACCGTTGCTCCGTTGAGTGCACAGTGTATGGACACGATTCCGGATCCGCATCCAATCTCCAGCACCTTCTCGCCCTTCGCGACGTCGAGGGACTCTATGAACAGCTGGGAGTCCTCGGACGGGGGGTAGACCTCGCGGTCCTCGGAGATCTTCAGATCGTATCTGTATTCCATCGATCCGACTTATGCGCAATCCGTTTTTATTTGTTGTTTGATGCCAGTGGCATGAACTCCCTCGATGTGCTTGTTATCGGACATTTGGAACGTGATGCGGACGGTTCCGTCATCGCCTCGGACACCTGGTCCACCTCCACGCTCATCCGCACCTCGGACGGTCACAACATCGTGGTCGACACGAGCAAGGATTTCATGAAGTCCGCCATCAAGACATCTCTCAAACAGATTGGCAAGGTGTTCCCAGAGGATGTGGACATCATCGTTCTCACCCACGCCCATGCGGACCACATGGAGAACAACTCCCTGTTCAAGAACGCCAAGATCTACGTCCACAGGGATGAGGGTGCCGAGATCCCCGGAGCAGTCCTCGTGGACAAGGAGACGGAGATCGCCAAGGGAGTGAGGATCGTCTGCACTCCCGGACACACCGCCGGTTCCATCAGCGTGTTTGTGGATGCGGACCGTCACTATGCCATCGTGGGGGATGCCATTCCCACCAGGTCCAACTACCTGAAGAGGAAGATCCCCGCGCACAACGTCGATGCGGATGCGGCGAAGCTCAGCATGGACAGGATCGTCGCATATGCGGACATCATCGTCCCAGGCCATGAGCTGCCCTTCTCTGTGGGCAAGCATTAAAAAGAACGCGTGATATGGAACGTTAACGAATCCGCAGGGAGTGCGGTTGGTGATTAAAATGTCTTCAGAAATGCCCGATACGATATACAACATGTGCCCCGACTGCGAGGACATGACCGAACACAAGATTCTCACAGCAAAACTGGGTAATGTCACTGTTACCGGTACCTCCCCGTGTACCGCGCGCGGACGCATCTTCACCGGCACCATCAAGCTTCCCAAGGAGTTCGAGGTCAAGGTCCTCATCAGCGACGGCGACCTCACCGAGTCCACCAAGACCATTCTTCGCGAGGACGAGATCGTCGCCATCGGGGACGAGTTCGATCTCGATGACGGCAGGCACGTGCAGGTGACATACATCGAGCTTCCCGACGGAAGCAGGAAGAAGAAGAGTCCCTCCACCGAGATCAAGGCGCTCTGGGTCAAGGCCTTCGACACCCTGAAGGTCAAGGTCTCTGTCAACGACTACAAGAAGACCTACCCGATGCTCTGCGAGTCTGAACCCGATGACGAGTTCACCGTCGGAATGTTTATGCACTTCGACCTCTGGGACTGCGTCATCCACGCCATTAAGACCAAGGATAAGCTCATCAGGAAGGGAACCGCGGAGGCAAGGAACATCGTCCGCATCTACGCCAAGATCAGGCACAGGGACGGTTCCACCACGCCCATGGACGATGACGAGGACTTCGAGTTCGACGATGAGCAGCTCGAGTTCACCGACGACGCCCTCATGGACCTCGACGATCAGTGAATCAATCTTTCCGGGGGTCTGACCCCCGGCTGTTTTTTCATTCCTCCGGATGGAGGATGCAATCAAGGATGTCCGAGATCGTCTCGGACTTCACAGTGTGATCCGCGGCCTCGGAGGTCCAGGGATCCGTGGGGTTGAACGCGATGGACAGTCCCGCGATATTGAACATCGACACGTCTGAGAACGAGTTCCCGATGGCGATGGTCCTTTCAGGAGTGGTGCCGTACTTCTCCATCATCACTTTGACCCAGTGGCCCTTGTCCGCCAGATCCACGACCTTCACACCCTCTCCGGTGAGGTGTCCCTCGTTATCAGTGATGAGCTCGTCAGCGGCGAAATCGTCGAATCCGAACTCGTTGGCGAGCATGGTGCAGCAGATATCGATGCCCCCGCTGATGATGACGCATCTGATCCCGCACTCGTGCAGTGTGGCAACGGTTTCCTGGATTCCGTTGATGAGGGGAATGCTCTGGAACATGTGGATGATGTCCCTCTTGGAGAGGTCCGGTTTGACGGATCTCCATATGCCGATGTCCTCGCGCATGAACTCCTCCTCGGTGATCTCCTGGTTGACGAAGCGCTTGTAGCCCTCTTCGTTACTGGTTCCGAGATAATCATGGACCCATATCCAGCTGCTGCGGGCCTTCGTGAGGGTGCCGTCCATGTCAAAGCAGGCGAGGTCGTATCTGTTCAGCATGTCGTACGAGTATGTCTGGCCCGCATAAATTGATATTCCCCCTTATCCATCGGCTCCTCATGGAAATTCCCGAAGACTTTGTCAGGATCAACTATGCCGACGGACACTACATCGGTCAGGTGGCGGATGACGGAACCACCGAGCACGGCAGAGGCATGTTCATCTGGGACAATGGAAACGCCTACATGGGTGAGTTCCGCAACGGTCGTTTCTGCGGAGAGGGTCGTTTCGTGTGGGCCTCGGGAGATGTCTACGTCGGAGACTTCCTCGATGACACCCGTTCGGGAAAGGGAACGTTCACCTGGGCTTCGGGAGATGTCTACGTCGGAGATTTCATCAATGGTGCACGCACCGGCAAAGGCAGGATGACCTGGGCCCAGTCCGGCGAGAGTTACGAGGGCGATTTCGTCAACGGGGTCATGGAGGGACAGGGAATCTATTACTCCAAGGATGGAGCCATCATGTATGATGGACAGTGGATGCAGGGTTGTCCCGTCAATTCTGACAACAAGGACCTCATCGGATGAGGTTTATAACCGATACACATACCCTCTTCAAATGCTAACTATCATCGGAACAGGGCACGTTTTCAGAATCGGGGAGTCAGTGTCATTCCTGACACGTCAGAGCTACCCCGATGCAGTCTGTGTGGAGCTTGATGACCTCAGGTTCTATGCCCTGACCGGTGACAAGGAGGCCCTGAAGGCTGAACTGCGCGCCAGGGGCATCGATCCCGACGTCTCCCAGGAGGAGAGGATGAAGAACGCGCCTCCCGTGTACAAGCAGTCCGCCAAATACCAGGAAAAGATGTCTGCCGAGAACCGCAGTTCCGCGGGTGCGGACATGGTTGCCGCCATCGGTGCGGCCAAGTCCGTGGATGCGGAGATCTACCGCATAGACCTGGACGCGCAGGCCACGATGCAGAAGATGTGGGACGAGATGTCCGGCAGGGAGAGGTTCAGATACAAGCTCTCCGGAATATCCGACAATCTTTTCGGAAAGCGCAAGGTGAACAAGACCCAGGCTGACTATTCCAAGGACCAGGAGGCCTACGTCGAGGAGATGCGCAAGAAGTATCCCACGCTGGTCAGGGTGCTCATCGATGAGCGCAACCAGCACATGTCCGCGGAGATCATCAAGGTGTGCGCCAGGCACAGGAACGTGGTCGTCGTTGTCGGAGATGGACACGTGGATGGTCTTCTGAAACTTCTTCCTCCAGAGTTGAACCCCCGTGTAGTCAGGCTCAAGGAGCTCATGGACAACAAGAGGCTCAAGGAGATCAAAACCGAATTCTGGGAGTCTACAGAACAATGATAGTGAAATTACTCGCATACACTCCGGATGCGGACCGCGTCTGTGCGGCGGCCGCACGCTCCTGCTATTCCGAGAATCCCTCGGCGACGCTCAAGGAGACGATGAAGAATCCTGCCAAGATGCTGTCCAGTGTCGTCGCCATGGGGCACCACTCCGTGATCGAACACGCGGTCTTCACCTTCTCCGTCGAGGGGGTCTCCCGCTCCCTCACCCATCAGCTCGTCAGGCACAGGGTGGCATCCTTCTCCCAGCAGAGTCAGAGGTATGTCTCCATGGACAACGCATCCTATGTGGTTCCCGACACGATCCAGAATAATGCCGAGGCCAAGGCCGAGTACGATGCCCTGATGAAGTCCATCTGGGACAG
>JAKSHU010000107.1 GCA_024399175.1 archaeon | reverse complement strand
CCATCGTGGAGAAGGACATCCACAGGAGGCATCCCGATCTGGACCTCGAGAAGTTCGAGAGGATATCCTCCTTCGTCCTGGCGAACTGCGGCAACGACTTCTCCGCGAAGACCATCTCAGGGTATATGAAAAGAGAGGGATTCGACGTCTCCATCCAGTCGGTCCACAACTACCTGAACCTCATGGAGGAGGCGTACCTGCTGAAGAGGGTGAGCATCTACGACATAAGCGGCAAGAACGTGATGGCCTCCAAGCCGAAGAACTATGCCCTCGACAATGGATTCCGGTACATCAAGACAAACACGGTGGACATCCAGAACGGTTATTTCCTGGAGAATCTCGTGTATCTCGAACTGCTCGGCAGAGGATACACGGTGTATGTGGGCAAGAAGTACAACGGGGAGATCGACTTCGTGGCGGTCAGGGATGGTAGGAAATGCTTCATCCAGGTAGCCTACCTCATAATCGATGAGGCGACCATCACCAGGGAGTTCGGTGCATTCTCCTCCGTGAGGGACGCCTCCCCGAAGTTCGTGATCTCCATGGATCCGTTCGACCTGTCCCGGGACGGGATCATGCTGTCCTGATCCTACTTTGACAAATCGAGAAATTTTTCCAATTTGTCAAAGCTGGGCCCCGGGTCCCGATGATCCCAGGGTCCGGGTCCTCCCTGTCGGAGTCCGGATCCCCGGCAGGGTACCGCGTCAGAGGGGTCCGGGCCCCTCGTCGGTGCAGGACCCGTGCTCCGCGGCGTGTCTGCGGCACCACTCCACGGCCATCTCGGGGATGGTTGGCCCCATGCTCCCGATGGATCCGGTCAGGTCATCCATTGTCACCGCCCCGACGGTCGGGGCTTCTCCACACAGGAGCTGTGCCCTTCTGGTCCTGGCGCGCCTGACCATCCTTCTGACCTCGGACCTGGTGCGGCCCTCGGTGAGGTCTGCCAGGGCCCCGATGTCCACATCCTCGTCGCATGGGGAGCGCGACAGCTCGTCCTCAATGATCCCGACTCTGTCCTCGCGGTCGGGCAGGTCCACGAGCAGACTGGTTCCGAAGCATCCGTCTCCGAGTAGCTCCCTGTCGACCATCCATGGCCTGTCGGTGACCGCGATGACCACCAGACGTCCGCCGGCGAGGTCCCTCATCTCGGCGAGCAGCCACCTGATGACCAGGTCCTGGGAGTCCCTTCCGACCTCCCTCACGGAGGCGATGACCTCGAACCTGTCCAGGAGGAGGACGGCCCCCTTCTCGTCGGACCTGGCGATGCGGAACATCGTCGAGATCCTCCTCAGGGTGTTCAATGAGTATTTCGCCCGGAGCTCGAAGGGATCGGGCACATAGAGGTTGTAACCGAGCTCCGCGGCCACGCCTCTGGCCAGTTCGGTCTTCCCGGTGCCGCGGGGACCGTACAGCAGGACGGAGGTCCTGGGCCCCAGGTCGAACCCGGCGTGGATCCCGGGGAATCTGGAGGGGATCACGATCCTCTCCCGGAGGATTCCCACCTCCTCGTCCAGGCCGGTCAGGGCGTCGAGTCCCTCGGCCTCCGAGAGGACGGGATGGAACGAGGGCATCATCTCGGTCCGGTTGTCGGCATCCCCGGCGGACTTGCAGACTCCGGTGCGACGGTACACGCCGTCCTCCTTGCGCACGAAGTGCATCCCGCCCGGAGCGGTGATCGTTTCTCCCGCCTCGTCCTTGAAGATGAACGGGCAGCGCTCCGGCGCGAATCCCTCCTCGGTGTCGATGAACGTCACCATGTATCTGAATCTCATGTCCTCTGGCATCACGCGGACCGACGCGGGGATGACCAGGTTCCGGATGTTCGTGTCGGCGAACGCCTCCGCGTGGACCTCCCTCACGGTGCGGGGGATGGTGAAATCGGTGTGGAAGCGGGAGGGGACCTTGATCAGAATGTCCCCGGAACCGGAGAGGAGGCAGTCTCCTCCGCGGTATGCCCCGTTGCCGGGGGAGACGGGGATGTTCCAGAGTCTCTCGAGCCCCCTGAATGCGCCGGGTCCGATGCACTCGACCTTTTTTCCCAGCTTCACCGTCCTTATCCAGCGGCAGCCCCACATCGCCTCGTCCATGACGTTCCTGTTGTTGATCTCGATGGTGTCGCTGGGGTATCCCGCGGGCACGGCCACCAGTGTGTCGTCCCTCCTGTCGACCAGACATCCGTTCCATCCGGCCCTGTACACGTCGTTCAGGAGGCAGTCGAAGGCGGTGATGGAGACACATCCCCCGAAGGCGCCTTTACCTATGCTCTCGAGGGCGGACGGGAGCGAGCCGGGGTTGAAGCCGACGCACCCGCGGAAAGCGTGGTCGCCGATGATGCGGAGGTTGTCCGACATCGTCACATCGCGCAGACGGGCACAGTCCTCGAAGGCCCCCTCGCAGATCTCCGTCACCGAGGAGGGGAGTGCGACGTGCCTGAGATTGTAGCATCCCTGGAACGCCTCCCTTCCGATCCTCTCGACCCCCTCGGGGATGGCGATGTAAGTCAGCGAGTAATCCCAGGTGTGGGATCCGGCGGGGATCTCTCTGCCATCGGTCTCGATCATCCTCAGTCCTGCCTCCTTCATCGGAGGCTCGTTTCCAGCAACAAATGTCCTTGTGTCCATTTCAGTGATAAATCGGTTTTCATGTTCGGATGCGGTCCTCGGAGTGCCTCACGGCAGCCGTGCCCGGGTCGGTGAATGGATCGAGTTACAAAAATTCCAATATTTAATGTTATCGAAAAAACTTGATTAGTTTAAATATAAATTGCATTATTATATTAAAGGATATTGGTTGTGGAATTTACGTGCCGTTTGCTGCAAATATGTTGTGACGATGTCTTCGTCGATGAGGGTGCTGACGACGTCGGAGGCGGGATGCCACTGGTGGAACAAGTGCGTGGATGTCCTGTCGGGAAGCGTTCCCGACCGGATCGACATGGGTGACGCACGCCTCGAGGGAAGGATTCTGGACCTGGAATCCGCGGATTGAAGGAGGGGTACGCCCCCGCCGCCGAGTCGGGGGATGCGGACGGACTGTCCCGCCTGGGGGAATGCATGCTGTGCGGCATCGGCGGAGAAACGGATGTCGATGCCGGTCTGGATCTTCTGGAGGAGACGTCGGCGGCGGTCACCTCCCGGCCACCGTGATGCTGCTGGGGTGGTGGCGCGTGAACCGTCCGAAGGAAGAGGGGATTTGCAGGACCCTGGGGGTGAGGGCGGACCGCATCGGGTGCGAGCGCCCCGGGTGTTGTCAGGCGAGGATCGGGAACCTCTTCACGATTCCCAGCTCCTTCCACCTGGAGTTGACCGACCAGACATCGAATCCGCCGTGGAAGTACACCACGAGCATCGCCGCGATGCAGATGATGTGGTAGTCGGTTACCGGGTTGTCGACGGGCGGCACGGTGATGCAGTACATCATCGCGAGGAAGACGCACATGAGGATGGTGGTGAGACGGGATGCGAACCCGAGGATGAGGGTGAGTCCCAGTCCCAGGCATCCCGCGACCATCAGGACGTCGACGACGGGGTTACCGGCGACGGAGGTGAAGAAGCCCGAGAAGACACCGGATGTGAACCACGTCACGAAGGACGAGGGGGACACGCCGTCGATCCATCCCATGCCTGCGGGGGTCTGGTAGCCGAGTCCCAGGATCTTGTCGAAGAAGGGCCACAGCATCATCCATCCGAGGAGGATGCGGAGGGCGAACATGGACATCTGTCCCGCCTGGGACCTGTCCGGCAGCTTGAATTCCATGGGCATCCATCGCGGTGCACGTAGATAACCGTGGTCCCGAACGGGTCAGTCCAGGTCCCTCGACGCCTTCACCAGGGCTGGGTGGACGGTCCTGCGGATCCAGTCCCTGGTGTACTCCATCCCGTTGCACCTGTACACGACGGCGATGATGGCCTCGAGATAGGGCGTGTGGTCGGGTGACGACGCGGGCTGGTCGATCCCCGGGTCTCCGAGGAATCCCTTCTCGTTGAAGTAGAAGCGGGGAAGTCCCCAGTCCATCAGGAGACGGTGCTGGGTCATGTTGTTCACCAGTTTCTGCTTGTTGTACTCGATGGCGCCCCTGGAGAGTCCCTGCTCGAAGAGGATCTCCACGATGACGTAGTCGAGTATGGCGTCACCGAGCTGTGCCAGGCGGTAGTTGCGGGGATTGCGGTGGTTCCTTCCTACGAACTCGTCGACCTCCGGCGTCGAGTCCATCGCCTCCGCGAGCACCTCCGCCGCGTCGTGTCCGAAGAAGGTGAGGCCCAGCCTGCGCTGGAGCTCCCTCATCCTCTTGTCCCTTCTGGAAGGATCGAGCATGGGGTCCGCCTCAGAGGGTGCAGAGGTGGCAGTCCTGCATCGCGCAGGGCTCGTTGTCGATCTTCCATCTCAGCGCCCACATCTTGATGTCGTGGATGATGTCCATCAGCTCCAGGCTCATCGGGGTGAGGCGGTACTCGCTCCTCACGGGCATCACGCTGTCATCCACGCGTCTCTCCACGAGTCCCTCGGCCTCCAGTTCCCTCAGGCGCTCGGAGAGGACCTTGGCGGTCAGGTCCTTCATGGAGTTCTTGATCTCCGTGAAGCGCTTCCACTCCTCGCCCTTGCCCAGCTCGTGGAGGATGAGGAGCGCCCATTTCCTCGAGAGGTAGTCCATCGTTCTGTACACCGTGCAGCAGTGATCCATGGTATCCAACCAGTAACCTGTGCGTATATATGCGTTGGTATACATTCCATATCTGGTATTAAAAAGATACGAAAAAGGGGACGGCAAGTCCTAGAAAACGATTTAACAATCATTGGAGATAGGAAAGCATGACCGACTGCACCGTCGAAGTAGAACCCGGAGTCTGCAAGATGAACGCCAAGATCACCGCCAGGCCCAGCGAGGACATGATGAGCATCGAGGTGACCATCGAGTCCCCCTGCGACTTCATCAGGAAGTATGCCGCCAAGATCGGTCCCCTTGACGCCTTCGGGGTAATGGACATCCCGATCATCCAGAACCCCTGCTACACCGCCACCGAGGGAACCATCCCCCACGTCGCCTGCCCCATCCCCGCCGCCGTCCTCAAGGCGGTTGAGGTCGCCGCGGACCTGGGTCTTCCCAGGGACGTCGTCATGCGCATCAGCAAGACGGAGTGAGGAAAAAACAACAGGTCCGTGGGTCTCCCCGCGGACCATTCTTAATAAAACGCTTTGACAGGGACTCAGTCGATGGGTTCCATGATAAATTTCCTTTCCTTACGGTCGACCTTTCCGTCGACTCCCGTCATCATCAGGGCGAGCATGACCATGTTGCCCGCGGTCTCGGGGTCCCTCCTGGCGATGGTGTCGATCATCATCCTGACGGTGACCTCGTCATCCCTGCCGAACTCCTTGGTGACCTTGATGATTGACTTCTCGTCGACATCCCCCCCGCAGGCCTCAATCACGGCCTTGATGAAGGTGAGTTCCTCGTCGCCGATCTTTCCGTCGGCCATGGCCGCGCCGCACAGGAACTTGGTGTAGGTGGAGAGAGGGAGCTTGATCGCATCCCTTTCGCCTTGTCGGTAGGGGACGGTGAGACCGTCGATGACCCTCTTGGAGTACTCGAGACGTCCTGGTGCCTCTTCTCCACGGGCGAGTTGTCCATAATCATGACAATCATCTCGACATTCTCAGGAAGTTTACTATGGAAGTCGAATAAGGAGAAGGGATTACTCCCTCCCCCTCTTCTTGGAACCGGACTTGATAGTTTCCCATCATCCGGCTCGAGCCATCGATAACCGTGTTTTTCACGGCGGTACACTCAACTTGTAAAACTTTTGTCCCTGAATTAACGAGTTCCCAACTTCCTGTACTATAGGAATGCAGTAAGAATAGGCCGTTC
>JAKSHU010000106.1 GCA_024399175.1 archaeon | reverse complement strand
TAAGAAGGACAAGTCCGATGTCGAGTGATCTCGGTTCAAAGGTAGTCATCGTCAACTTCAAGGCATATGCCGAGGTGGACGGCCCCAAGGCCTCCGCCTTGGCCAAGGCCTGTCAGGACGTGGCTGCCGAGACCGGTGCGAGCATCGTCGCGTGCCCTCCCATCGTGGAGCTCTCCGCCGTCGCCGCATCCGTCAAGATCCCCGTTCTGTCCCAGAACATCGACCCCAAGAAGCCTGGATCCGCCACCGGATGGGTCACCCCGTCCATGGTGAAGGCCTGCGGCTGTGCCGGAACCCTCATCAACCACGCTGAGCACAAGATGCCCATCGAGTCCATCGCGGAGGCCATCAGGATGGCCCACGAGCTCGGACTCGTCACCGTCGTCTGTGCCGAGAGCGTCGAGAAGGCGAAAGAGATCGCGGCATACGCTCCCGAGTACATCGCCGTGGAGCCTCCCGAGCTCATCGGAGGAGACATCTCCGTCACCACCGCCGATCCCGCCATCGTGAGGAACACCGTCGATGCCGTGAAGTCCGTCGACTCCAGCATCCGCGTCCTCTGCGGTGCGGGTGTCAAGAACGGCAGGGACGTCACCGCGGCCATTTCCCTCGGAGCCGAGGGTGTGCTTCTGGCATCCGGTGTCGTCAAGGCGACCGACCCCCACGCGGTTCTCAGGGACCTCGTGAGCGGACTCTGATCAAAATCACTTCCCCGGGACCTCCCGGGGCCATTCCTCTTCTGACCTGCTAACTGCAGTGTCCGTTCTTTATCAGCCATCCCCGTCTGGACCGTTCACCGTGTCATCCACGGCAGGACGGTGATGGATTGTTTGTCTGCTTCATACCTCGGAGGTCGGGGTTCAGGATTCTCGTCGGTGACGGGGACATCCTCATTGCCATCGACATCCGGTAATGGCCGATGATGTGCTAACTGCAGTGTCTCGGTTTATATCTGTGGCCGAGAAAACCATTTCATGAACAAGAAGACCGTCACGGTGATCCTGGTCCTGCTGACCCTTTCGTCGGCACTCGCCCTCGAGGGGGAGTCCACGGACTCCGTGACGGTCACGGGCCTCCTCATAACGGAGGTCTCCCCCGCGGACGAGGCGGTGACCCTTACCAACATCGGAGGATCCAGGGTGGACCTCGGTGATTACACGCTCACCGACGGGGAGGGCACGCTGTCGTTCGGCAGGGGATACGGACTTGACCCAGGTCATTCCGTGACCGTGTCGAAGGAGAGCGGCACGGACTGGTTCAACTCCCGCGACGGGACGATCACATTCTCATCCCCGACGATCGCGAAGTCGGGAAGCTTCATCCTTGCGGACTCGGGTGACGAGGTCATCCTGAAGAAAGGGGGCCAGGTGGTTGACTCTGTCTGCTATGGGAAGTCCAACGGTGTCGAGGGGTGGACCGGACCTGCTGTGTCCCTGAAGTCTGGACAGTATCTTCTCCGCACCCACGACACCGATTCAGACACCTTCTCTGACTGGGTGGCGACGAAGCCCGGATGGACCAATCTGGAACCGTCATCCGGTGAATGGTTCGAGGCCGTCGTGCATCCCTTCTCGTTCCCGGAGAGCAGGGGAGATCCCGTGTTCGCCGCGATTATGTCCGCCGAGCACACGGTCGACATCTCGATTTATCTTCTCTCGAGTCCGGAGCTCGTCGCACTGCTGTGCCAGATGGAGTCCCGCGGGGTCGAGGTCAGGGTGATGGTCGAGGGAAGACCGCTGGGTGTCGACACCAGCACGGAGCTGTCCCTGATGAAGTCCCTCACGGATGCAGGGGGCGAGGTCAGGGTGATCAATCCTCCCGGTGGTTCCGGCGGTCGTTACACCTATGTGCACAACAAGTACGCGGTAATCGACTCCGAGACCGTGGTGATCACTTCGGAGAACTGGACCTCGGGGAACATGGGGGAGCACGGCAACCGCGGATAGGGTGCGGTGATGGAGTGCCAGGAATACGCCCGTTACATGGAGGACGTGTTTGAGAACGACTTCACCACCGTCTGGGGAGACGTCCGTCCGTTCAACGACCTGTACCCTGATTCAAGACCATATGGGACACTGCCGTTCGTGGAGCCGCGTTCAGGACTCGGAGATGGGTTCGAGGCCCGTGTGAGACCGGTGCTGTCCCCCGACAACTCGTTCGACTCCCTTCGCGGTATCATCTCCGGGGCGGAGGAGAGACTGTATGCGGAGCAGATGGACCTGGGCGGATCGCTGAGTTCCGTGTCCGGGGAGACCCCCGTCGCATGGCTGTCCCAGGCATCCTCCCGCGGGGTCGACACCAAATTCATCCTGGACTCGTCGCAGTCCGACTCGGGCACCCACAGGACCTATGTCAACCTGATCTCCAGCACGACCTCCGTGCAGGCCGTGAACGTGAACGGCGGGGACGGGTTCTCGCTCATACACAACAAGGGGCTAGTAATCGACGACCAGGTGTGGATCGGATCCGTCAACTGGACGGACACCTCCTTTATGAACAACCGCGAGTCCGCGGTGATCATCGAGTCGCGTGAGGTGTCGGACCTTTTCGCAGAGCTCTTCCTCAAGGACTTCGGGGTCAACGTCTACACGGTGGAGGAGAGGGGGATGGACATAACTGTCCGCGTCGCTGATGCCGGTGGCAGACCCATGATGGTCCTGAGTGTTGATGCACCCGCGGATCATGAATATGTGTGGACCGTCGACGGGGAGAAGGTCCCCTTCACGGGCAATGTGGCACTCGGGGAGATGTCGGCAGGGACACATATGGTGACCGTCACGATGGCGGACACGGAGATCTCCGCCAGTGCGGAGTTCGTCATCCCGGAGAGGAACGGGAGCGGAGGGAACGGCATGCTCCTCCCCGCCCTCCTGTGCGGAATGGGCGTCCTGGCACTGGGCGTCGTCGTGGCGGTGTTCAGGGACAGGCAGGAGGCAAGGAGGAGAAGACCGTCGTCGAGACAGGTGTTCGCACCTCCGAGGAGGGTCACCTACTCGTTCAGGTCCGGAGGCAGGAGAAGATGAAATATCCGGGAGCTGATGACCGGTCATGGAGATACGCAGGATGCGCCAGGGTGATGCCGAGAGGGCCTACGACCTCGTGTGCCGTTCGCTCGACGAGTACTTCGCACCAGACGTGATCTCGTACTTCATGATGCAGTGGCCCGCGGGACAGGCCATCGCCTGTGATTTCACGGGACGTGTGGTGGGATACCTTGCGGGATCCCGTCTGCCCAACGGACGTGCCGCCATCTCCCTCTTCTGTGTCGATGAGTCGGTCCGCGGAAAGGGAGTGGGCTCGATGATGCTCAACCACTTCAGACAGGCCTCGATGATGGAGGGCTATCGCGAGATCCAGCTCGAGGTGAAGGTGAACAACGATTCCGCCATTGAATTCTACCGCAGAAGGGGTTTCGTCCAGACAGAGTATCTGGAGTTCTTCTACAATGACGGTTCGGACGGCATACGCATGGTGTCGACCAACAGCTACGCTGGGTTCAACTAACCCTATATATCTGGGATAGAATCACTGGCACATGGCAGCAGAGGCAGAGGCTCAGAAGATTTTCGACGAAGGTTACAGTTGTTACATGTCCGAGGACGACGGTCTGGCACCGAAGGCGTTCGAGTGTTTCACCAGGGCCGCGGAGATGGGTCACGTCGATGCCATCTACTATCTCGGTGTGATGTCCTATCACGGGGTCGCCACCGAGCAGTCCTTCGAGAAGGCCCTCGAGCTCTTCGCCAAGGCCTCCGCGATGGGAAGCCAGAAGGCCACCTACAACCTTGGAGTGATGTACGAGGGTGGAAGGGGAACCGCACAGGACTATGCCAGGGCGATGGAGATCTATCTCAAGGCTGCCGAGATGGGAAGCGCCAAGGCGATGTACAACATCGGAACCATGTATCGTGACGGAAATGGTGTGGAGCAGGACTACTCCAAGTCCATGGAATGGTTCAAGAGGTCCGCCGCCGAGGGATTCAACAAGGCCCAGTTCAGCATCGGAATGGCATTCCACAAGGGAAAGGGCGTCAAGATCAACGGGTTCGAGGCCATGAAATGGTTCAAGCTCGCCGCCGAATCCGGTCACAAGAAGGCCCAGATCATGGTGAACGTGCTGAAGAAGCAGATCACCGTCGTCAGCATCAGCTGATTTCAATATCCATTCCGGGCCTGATGCCCGGTCCTTTTTCATCACTCCCTGACAGGGGAAGTTGTTATTCAGAAACGGTCGGTCAGGACCTTATTCAAAAAAATGGGATGGGGGATCTCTCCCCCGAGATTGTTTGCAATCAGCTGTACATGGTGTCCCCGACGTGCTCGTTCTGCAGATAGTAGTCGGACTTCTGCTTCTGGGCATCGGAGATGTCGTGGGTCATACCCTTCTGGTACGATCCGTAGCGCTTCTTGATCTGCTCCTCGACGGGCTCGGACCTCTTCTTGGCCTCTCTCACGTGCTCGGCGGAGATGAGCTTGGCATCCTCCATGACGGCGATGTCTCCGGCGGCCCTGATGAGTCCGCCGAGCTCCCTGAGCCTGAGGGTCAGGCAGTTGAGCTGTCCGTCGGCCTTCGCACGCTTCTTTCCCTCGGCGATGATCTCCTCGACGGCCTCGATTGAGGCGTTGGGGATGTGGCCGTCCATCGCGATCTCCTGTGCGACGAACTGTGCATATTTGGCACGGTTGTGGGAGTCGTCGGGCATCGCGATGTCGACGAGGACCTCGTATCCGTTACCGATGATCCTGGATCTCAGAGGAGACAGGATGTTCTCCAGGTCCTGGATGTTGCATGCGGCGACGAGGATGAAGTCACAGGGGACGTTCTCGACCTTGACGCTTGCTCCGGAGGACTGGGGGTTCCTTCCGGTGATGGGGAACTTCTTGTCCTGCATGGCGGTGAGGATGAACCTCTGGAGGCTTCCGAGATGGGAGATCTCGTCGACGAAGAGGACTCCCTCGTGGGCCTCGTGGATGGCTCCGGGGATGACCCTCTGATAGGCAGGGGTTCCGATCTTGTCATGACCGCCGTAGGGGTCGTGCCTGACGTCTCCGAGAAGTTCGGTCTCGGATGCTCCGGTCGCCATGACGAAGGGATCCCTGTCGATCTTGACGAGGACCTTGCTGTTGGACTTCTTGTTGAGCTTGTTCCTCTTCTCGAGGGCCTTGGTGTCGAGGATCCTGATCTTGCTTCCCGCACGCTCGAACACGATGGTCTCGCCGTCCTGCTCGCGGATGGTGTTGACCCTCTCCTTTCCCGCGGTCATCTGGGGGGTGATTCCGCTTGCCTGGAAGATTCCCATGATGTTTCCGAAGGGGTTGTTTCCGCCCATTCCGTCGATCTTGCTCTTTCCGCACTGGGGACAGTTGACGTCCTCGGGGGTGGACAGGGTTCCGCAGTTCCTGCAGAGGTATCCGAGCTTCTCGGCGACGTTCTTGGGGACCTCGGAGGGGTCCTTGAGGAGTCCGACGGACTCCTTCTCGTCTCCCTCCTCGATGGCGACCTCGTCCTCTCCGAGGATGTTGAGGAAGGGCCTCTCGGGGTTCTCGGGGTTGTGGGACACGCGGATCTCGGTGTGCGCCTTGGGGAGGTTCATGGAGATAGCCCTGGCGATCATGGACTTTCCGGTTCCGGGAGGTCCGACGAGCAGGATGTTCCTACGCTGCTTGGCCGCGATCTTCGCGAGCTTGATGGCCTCTTCCTGACCGAGGACCCTGTCGAGGGGGTCGGCGGGGATCTGGATCTGTCCGGTGTGCTTGAGGGGAGCCACATCCTCCCACTCGTTTACTTCAACTTTCTTGGGTGCTGCCATGTTACTTCACTCAGAGGAGGTCGCTCCTGGTCCAGACGGTGAGGTCGGCAGGGAGCTTGGTGATCTTTCCCTTGTTCTTTCCGACGAGGGTCTTGATTCCCTTTCCGG
>JAKSHU010000105.1 GCA_024399175.1 archaeon | reverse complement strand
GCACTTTACCTTGTGATCGAATCGAATTTCTTTATATACCTGCAAGGTGGGGGAAATCAGAACAAGGCGGGATAACGGGGAGGATTCGCGTCGGAAAGGTCGGAAACCCCGACATTTTGTACGAATCAGGTATTTCTGGACGAATCAGAAGAAGCTACCGCCCAGATAAAGTGCAACAGATTCGGAAATTGTTATTTAAAGTGTCGAGGGGAGGGGTTGACTCCCCTCTGAAGATGTTTACTGGTTGTTGTAACTGGTTTTGTATGCGTCACCGTCGTAGATGTAGGCACCCTGTGTCTTGACATCGATCTTGGCGGTGGTGAAGTTGTCGAACCACTCCTGGAGAAGGTTCTGGGCCTCCTCCTTGGTGAAGAGGTCGGGGTAGATCATGTATGCCAGGGTGGTCACGAGTCCGTATCCGGAGATTCCTCCGAGCATGTCGTAGGGCATTCCGAAGATGTTTCCCTTGCTGTATGCGGTGGTCTCGGAATAGTTGCCGACAGCGGCCTCGAACTTGTCATTGTACTGCTTCTGGCTGATGTAGCTTCCATCTCCGCCCACGTCGGTGGCGGTTCCGGCGGCGAATCCGGTCTGGTTGAGGTAGATAGCGATGTAGTCGAAGCTCTTGTCGTTGGCGAGGAGCCACTCGAGGGACCTGGAGGTCGCTCCGAACTCGGTGAGTCCGGCGGAGTTGGTGTAGGTGTTGGCGACAAGGTTGGTGAAGTAGTAGTTACCCTCGTGAGGGTTGGTGTGGAGGGAGACGGTGGTGGTGACTCCGTCAGCGGCGAGGCTGGTGGATGCTCCTGCGACAAGGGCGGTGGCGCGCTTGGTTCCCTCGAGACGGTCGTTGATGTTCTTCATGACCTTGTTGGCATAGTCGTAGTAGGCCTGGGCCTTCTCCTTTGCTCCGAGCAGGATTCCGAGGGTCATCATGGTGGGGATGGCCCAGTCTCCAGTGTACCAGAGGTAGATGACGTTGGTTCCCTCCTCGACCATCTTGGCGAGAGCGGTCTGGTTGGCCGCGGTGGGGGTGGCGACGATGACGTCGACCTGTCTCAGCTTGAAGTTCTCGATGGCACTGTCGGTGACACCGGAGTTGTGGTTGTTCTTGGAGGTGTAGATGGTGACATCGGAGAGGTCGTAGATGTTGCTGTACCAGGACTTGAGGTTGGTGGGTCCGCACTTGACCTGCTCCCAGAGTCCGAGTGCTGCCATCATCTCTGCCTGCTGCCAGTAGGTGATTCCGATGTTCTTTCCCTTCATGGGGTAGGAGAGGGGCTGAGCCGCTCCGAAGTAGTTCTTGTAATAGACGGTGCAGGACTGCTCGTTGATGATCTTCTTGACAATCTCGATGTCCTTTTCGGTGATGAATCCGTCAAGGTCCGCATCGGCGAACGGGTGAGCGGAGGTGTCCCATGATCCGGTCTCTACGATCTTCTCGAGGGTCTCCACATCCTTCTGGTCGATGTAGGCGTCGTTGTTCGCGTTTCCATAGATCTCGACCGTGGCGGTCGCGACTTCGTTGCTCTGACCTCCGCCATTGTTGTTCATCAGCAGGACGGCCGCAGAGCCTCCCGCCGCCACGACGATGACGACTGCCAGTATTGCGATTATCTTATTGTCCATTGAATCACTTGGATAATATATCCGAGCGATTTTCCAATTTTATAATATTTAAAACTAAGTGAGTGAACAATTACTGAAAAATCATTGGATATTCTATGCTGGATATATTGAGAATCGACTTCTAATATGTCCAACTCATTATCATATTTTCCCGCAAATAATATAACAATATCTGACCTTATGGGACCTAGTATGCAACATTGCAGGTGAGGGAAACCCCGATGAGGTTATTCGATTACTCGTTCATAGGCAATTTCAGCCTGTCCATCAGGCAGAGCAAAATCCTCAACAACATCCATCTGACAGAGGAGCGGATCAGTGTGTGGACACAGCATTATCCGGAGGCGATGCGTCTGTTCTACGAGCATCGCATGATCGACGACATCTGTGGGACCCACGAGATAGAGCACATCCCCGTGTGTCGTGCCGATGTTCCCCTGCTTCTTTCGGGAGAGCTTGAACCCCGGAACGTGGATGAGCAGAAGGTTCTCGGACAGAGGGACGCCATCCAGTTCTGGGAGTCCCTGGTGGAGAAGAAGTGTCTTGAATCCGATGATTTCCTGAAGCTGCATCGGCTGCTCATGATCCGTCACGACCTTAACGGAGGAAAGTTCCGCACCGTAAACGATCCTCACATCGGATACGGGACCGCCACCGCGGTGGAGAAGCCTGCCACGATGACGGAGATAAGGTATGTCCTGTCCAGCTTCTGCAGGAGCTACAACCAGTCCTTCTCGGACCCGGACATCGACAGTCTCCTGCTGGCACTCTGCTGTGCCCTCGACTACTTCTCGATCGCCCCGTTCAACAACGGAAACGGGAGGATGTATCGCCTGGTGCTGAACCTCCTCCTCGCCCGGGCAGGTGTCACCGTGCAGATGTACTCCTCTCTCGAAAAACAGATCCTGGATCACCTGGACAACCACATGGTCGCACTGTCGATGAGCACCAACGGCTGGGGCGGGGATTTCAACGGATACAACTTCTTCATCGATGACATCCTGCACAATCTGAACCACTGCGTTGACTTCCTCAACGAGGCTCTGCCTCCACGCGCTTGCGGCAGGCGGTCAAAATCCGAGCGCATCGAGCACATAGTCAGCTCTGCCCGCGGTGAGTTCAACATCGGATACGTCTCCGAGCATGCGCCCGACGTGTCCGAGGTGCTCATACGCAACCAGTTGCAATCCCTGTCCAAGAGCGGTGTCCTGGAGAAGGCCGGAAACACGCGCGGCACCACCTATCGTACGAAAGGAGGGGACGGGGAATGATCTCCACCTATGACTCTCTCTTCTTAGGATTCACGCCCTGGTGTGCATCCAGATCATCACTCTACGTCCGACAGGCTGGGCGATGAGCATCTCCACCCAGAACGCGATGCAGAAGTTGCGTGGCCAGATGTACTGCCAGTTATCCAGAATGTGGATGACATCCATTGATCCTCCGTAGAAGATGCATCCCGAAATCTGGCCTGCGAGAGGACCCAGCAGGGACATCGTGGCCGACATAATGAGCACGAAGACGATGAGATTGAAGCATATTATCGCGTTGACGCTGTCTCCAGGAGAGAGTATGCGTCCGACGATACTCCTCGCGATGCCCTCTACGATGAAGTTGGAGAGCACGAATGCGAAAAGGAAGACGATGAGGTAGCTGGTGACGAATGCTCTGGGGAATTCATCGGCGCCGACCGCGAGGTAGATGTTGATCCCGCCGATGATGGCACAGGATATGGCTGCGACGACCGTTCCGAAAATGATGCCCTCTTTGGGGCTGCGAGGCAATCTGAGTTCTTCCATAGTATCACTCGATGGATCTGCCTGTTGCCCTCCCGAAGGGATTTGATTCTACGGTTCTCCGATCGAGGGGGCTAGTTCGAGTCACCATATATATTCCCATCTGTCACAAGTCCCGTCTGTGTCAGACGGTGTCCAGCATGGGTTATATGCCGATCCTCCCCTTGATCGGCAGAAGACGGCATCCGGGCGTCCATACCTTCTGTAGGGGAGGTGGCTGATCCTTAGATCTTGCCGTGTCTGAAGTACCAGTGGGCCAGTGCCAGTGCCGCGATTACGCCGAGGGCGATGGCCACCATGACGAACCAGCCGTTCTCCTCGAGCGCATTGTGCCTGTCGAAGACGGCGACGAGGGTGATGTCATGATCTGCAACCATTCCCTCCGTGTATCCGTCCCAGTGTGAGAACGAGTAGGTGTAGATGGACTCCGACCTCTTTGTTGGTTCAACGGGCAGGATGACCTTGTCCCCCTCGAGGTGGTTCAGGACCATGTCCGTTCCGTTGATGATGTACGTGACCTTGCAGGCCTCCTTTCCCTCGCAGGGGATGTATCCGGAATACAGGTCCATCAGGAACATTCTGGCATAGTAGTCGCTGACCTCCTGGGACTTGATTATCACGCTGGTCTCGCGGTTGTCGTTGATGGATTCGGGGGTCCAGTTCATCGATCCCACCCAGGTCCTGTCATCGACCACGAGGCCCTTGTTGTGCACGATGTCGCACGACAGCTTAGGCGATCCCGATGCGATGATAAGGGTCTCCTCATTGATCTTCCTGACCTTCTCCGCCCTGTCCTGGCTGACGTCGGTGTCGAACGAGGTGTTCAGCACCAGACGTGTGTCGACACCCGCCTGTGCCCTGGCGAGCATCCATGCGTAGGGATTGTCGACGGGTGATTCCATGTAGGAGTCCGAGATGTTCAGCTGCTCCGAGTACAGCCTTTTCGTCGCCGAGGAGATGAGGTTCTCCAGCTGGAGGGTGGCGTTGTCGAAGGTCACTGCGGGACTCACCGTGGCCCTGTAGGTGTCCGTGGAGTATTGGCTGAATTTGTATGACAGTTCCTTGTCATAGGGGGCCATGTCGGGATAGACGTCCCTGAATGCCCTCACGTCTTCCCGGGATTCGTCGAAGTCGCTCTCGAAGACCGATTCCATGTACTGGGCGTAACCTGCGCTTCTGATGACCGCGCCCCAGCCTCTGTTCTCGGAGTGGGCGCTGAAGTTGGCGGCGGTCCAGTTCTCGGAGGTGATCACGACCGTGTCGCCATCGATGACGGCATACTTGTTGTGGAGATTGGTGTAGGTGTGCGTTCCACATCCGGTGTAGTTGATGATATGGACCTCGCCCCCCTCGTCGATGAGGTTCCTGAAGATCCTGGTCCCCTCGTAGGTCCCGATGTCGTATTCGACGGGCTGCCCCTCGATGAGAACGCGCACCTTCACACCATGGGACTGCTTCTCGATGAGCATCGAGAGTATGTACACGCTGGTCAGAAGGTAGATCGAGACGTCGATGGTACTGTCAGCCTGTTGCAGGGCACGGAGGATGGGGGTCCCCTCACATTCGGGAAACGTGAACGGGGTCACATCGGCCTCGTAGACGCCCGGATCCGCAGCATCCACACTTTCGCACTGACAGGCCAGCAAAGCGGATGACGCGACCAGGGTCAGCACGGCGATGATCGACAATGTCCTTCTGAACCATACCATGTATACTGGATGCAACTGTCCCTATATATCCTCGAGCAATCGGAAGGTGAAGTGGTGGGAGAGGGACCCCTTTCGGGGAAATCTTTCGATTTTTCATAATCGGTTAAAAACCGTGGTTGGTAGATTGATTGGGTACCTTGTGCCCTGATGCGATATTGCGCCCGAAGCCCAGATGATGCCCAGTTGGTAGTGTCTCACATACGGATCCGCCTACGAGGATCAGTTCCCGTATGCCGAACACAGTGTAGGCTGCCTTGCGGCACCTCTCCCTATCAACGCATTTTTTTGTATCTATATAAGTCCTTGTAGATGCGGTACGCACTGACCAGCGGCAGATATCCCAGCATCTTCAGTCTGAAGTACTTCAGTCTTCCGCGGTTGGAGTGTCTGAACTTGCCGATGTACACGTACCTGATACATTCCTGCGTGTAGTTGTCGATGATCCTCAGGTTCTCCGAGGAGGTGATGAGGGGGAAGTACATCTTGGCGAAGCAGAAGGGCATGACGTCGCTTCCGTAGCAGTAGCTGTTCACGGCCCTGATCATCATCGCCATGGCGGTCTCCCTCGTCATGCGGCCCATCTCGTACTTTCTGCGGTATTTCCTGGCCAGGGTCTTCATCTTGGCCTTCTGCTTCTTCACCGTGGCATCGGACAGGGTCGTCTGACCGTTGAGGAAGCGGATGCCGAGGAAGATGAACTCCTCTCCGGGGGCATAGGTGTACACCTTGTTCGGATTGACGATCAGCTTCTTGCCGAGCTCAACGAGTTCATCGCCGTACACCGGCAGG
>JAKSHU010000104.1 GCA_024399175.1 archaeon | reverse complement strand
GGAGGCCCATCTACAGGCCCACCGCAGCCTACGGACACTTCGGAAGGAACGACGTCGCACTCCCCTGGGAGGCGACCGACAAGGCTGACGCACTCAGGAAATACCTCTGAAACTCCAACCGGCCCAGGGGGTCATCCCCTGGTGCCATCTTTTTTGATTTGATTCCCGTGCCCGCATCTCGGCCCGAGGAAGCAATATTCATATACGACTAACAAGTCCCCAGATTATGAAATTCCCCCCGGCAACCGACATTCGCAGGATGAGAAAAGCACTGGACATCACCCAGACCGAGCTCGCAAAGGAGTCCGGTGTCAGCCAGAGCACCATCGCGAAGATTGAGAGGGACAGGATTTCAGCAAGTTATGAGACGGTCGTCAAACTCTTCGAGACCCTCGATGAGATCGCGAAGGGAGAGAAACACGACCTCACCGCGGCGGATGTCGCCTCCAAGGACATCATCACCGTGCAGAGCACCGACAAGGTGCGTGTCGCATCCGAACTCATGAGGACCGCCGGATTCTCCCAGCTTCCCGTCCTCAAGGGAGATGCCCCCGTCGGAAGCATCTCAGAGAAGATAATCTTCGAGAAGATCAGGTCCGGAAAGACCATGGAGGAACTGAAGGACGCACCCATCTCGCTGATCATGGAGGAGTCCTACCCCGTCGTCACCGAGACGACCCCGATGTCGTCCGTCACCGCGATGATGAGCGACTGCAATGCCATCCTGGTGGCCAAGAAGGGAAAGCTCGTCGGAATGATCACCAAGGCCGACATTCTCAAGCTGATCTGAGACCTGCCTTGGTCATCGTGAAAAGATCCAGGTCGGCAGGGGCAAAAGTCTCGGGGAAGGTCTGTCTGGCCTCCTCGAGCAGTGGTGTCCTGTCCTTGTAACGGTTGCTTATGTGCACCAGCATCAGGGTGCCCACGCCCGCCTCCAGAGCGGTCTCGGCGGCATCCTTCGCCGTGCTGTGATTGTGAGCGACCGCATAGTCGGAATCCCCGGAGAGGTATGTGCTCTCGTGGATCAGGACGTCGACCCCGGCGACCGCATCGATGATGCTCTGGCACTTCAGCGAGTCCCCGGTGTACGCGATTGATTTACCGGGCTTGGGCTCGGAGGTTATGTCTGCGAGGGTGACGCCGTTCACGGTCTCTCCCCGCTCCAGTCTGCGGTAGTCGCTTCCGTGAAGACCCAGCTCCCTCGCCTTCTGCGTGTCGATCTTTCCACGGATGTCCGGTTCCCTCAGCACGTAGCCCTGCGACACTATCCCGTGCTCGGTCTTGAAGACGGAGACGGTCATGTCGTTCACCGGAATCACGTCGCCCGGCTCGACATCACGCATCTCCAGGGGGTAGCCGATCTCCCCCTCGCACACGCCCATGCAGAGCTCCAGAGCGCTGCTGAATCCCGGAGGGCCGCACACCAGGAGAGGATCCTTGCGTCCGGACATCCCCATGGTCTGCAGAAGTCCGGGAAGTCCGTAGAAGTGATCACCGTGGAGGTGGGTAATGAAGATCGCACGGATCTTCATGAACGAGAAGCGGGAGATCATGAACTGACGCTGCGATCCCTCGCCACAGTCGAAAAGGATTATGTCCGGCCCCCTCTTGGCGGCGACGCAGGGCAGCGCGCGGTCTCTTGACGGAACGCTGGCGCCGGTTCCCAGGAAGAGGAGGTCGAACATCGTCAACACCGTCAGTAGACAGCGTCGATCGACCTGGAGGTCTTGGTCTCTTTCTTGTACTGTTTGTAGTGTTCCTTGCAAAGGTGGGCGTTGTGGGAGATCTCCCCTTTGAAGGTGAGGCTGCACTTGGCGAGCTGCTTGAGGTTGAGGGACCTCTCCGCCTCGCATTCGCAACCCTTGACATCGCAAACGCTGACTTTGGCACCGTGGCCTGCTGTACTGGACATGACGTGCTCAATCAGTCGCGTTAATATAATATTTTGGCACGGCGGAGAGCGGACCAGGTTCTTCTCCGGGGGACATCGATGACCCTCCGAAAGGTGCTGGAACGGGACCCCGTTAAGGTATATATCGGACGAGAAGGATGACGTGGACATGACAAAAATCGCTCCCTCGATGTTATCATGCGACTTCTCCAGACTCGGCGAGGAACTGGCTCGCATAGAAAGATCGGGAGCGGACTGGGCCCACCTCGACGTTATGGACGGGATGTTCGTCCCCAACCTGACCTTCGGAGCCCCCATCATCAAATGTGCCAGGCACTGGACGAAGCTTCCCTTCGACGTCCACCTGATGATAGAGGATCCCGCGAGGTACATCGACGACTTCGCGAAGGCGGGAGCGGACTACATCACCGTGCACACCGAGGCATCCGGAAGCACCGACGAGGCCCTGGACAAGATCATCGACCACGGCATCAAGGCGGGAGCCACCCTCAACCCTCCCACCCCCGTGACCGACCTGGACCCCTACCTCGACAAGCTCGACCAGGTCCTCATCATGACCGTCAACGCCGGATTCGGCGGACAGAAGTTCCACGAGGAGTGCCTGTCCAAGATCGAGTACATCAGACAGTGGGCGGACGACCACAACCCGAAGCTCGAGATCACCGTCGACGGAGGCATCAACCGCGAGACCGGAAAGCTCTGCGTCGACGCGGGAGCGACCTGCCTCGTTGCCGGAAGCGCCCTCTTCAAGCTCGAGGACATGACCGACGAGATCGCCCTCTGGAAGAAGTACGGCCCCGACGCAGAGTGATTGAGATGGGAGTGAACCTGTCGGACCTTGTCGAGCCCAAGACGATGGAGCTCGAGGAACTCCGCGGAAGGAAGGTCGCGGTGGACACGTACAACATCGCATACCAGTTCATGTCCGCCATCCGCCAGCCCGACGGATTCCCGCTCTGCGACAAACAGGGCAGGACCACCTCCCACCTGTCCGGATTCCTGTACAGGACCGCGAACCTCGTGGAGGCCGGGATCGAGCCGATCTTCGTCTTCGACGGGAAACCCCACGCCCTCAAGGCCGCGACCCTGGAGGAGAGGAAGGAGAGAAGGGAGAAGGCCGCGGAGGAGTGGAAGGCGGCCATCGAGAAGGGTGACATGAAGACTGCGTACAGCAAGGCGCAGCAGACCTCCAGGATGACATCGGAGGTCCGTGACTCCGCCAAGGAGCTGCTGCAGCTTATGGGATTCCCCATCGTGCAGGCCCCCTCCGACGGAGAGCAGCAGGCGGCGTTCATGTGCCAGAGGAACGACGTGTGGGCCGCGGCCTCCCAGGATTTCGACTCGCTCCTGTTCGGAACCCCCCTGCTCGTCAGGAACCTCACGCTCACCGGCAGGAGGAAGGTCCCGGGCAAGGACATCTACAAGGAGATCAAGACCGAGTGCATCGACTCGGGAGAGTTCCTGCAGACCCTCGGCATCACCCGCGAGCAGCTGGTGGACATGTGCATGCTCATCGGAACCGACTTCAACCAGGGAATCAAAGGAATCGGTCCCAAGAAGGCGCTCAAGCTAATCAGGGACAACGGGGACCTCGAGAGCGTCATGACGAAGATAGGCGAGAGGATTCCCAACCATGAGGAGATCAGGGAGATATTCCTCCGCTACGACGGATCCTCCGAGTACGAGACGAAGTACAGACCCATCGACAGACAGGGAGTCATCGACATGCTCGTGTCATACGACTTCGACGAGAGCAGGATCGGATCCGCCCTCGACAGGATCGAGAGGGCAAGGAAGGAATCCGACGCGAAGAGGAAGCAGAAGTCTCTGGACGCGTGGTTCTGATGCGCTTCGCCGACACACACCTCCACATGACCGAGAAGTCCGTGTCCTACGGCTATCCGGACCTCGGGGAGGCGGAACTTCTCTTCTCCTGTTCCGCCCAGAGGGAGGACTGGGGACCGCTGAAGGATCTCACGATTCCGAACATCGTGCGTTTCTACGGCATCCACCCCGGGTACGCGGACCAGTGGAACACCTCCACCAGGGATGCCCTCTCGGCGATCATCTCGGAAGACCCAGATGCACGGATCGGGGAGATAGGTCTTGACGGCAAGCACGACGCGATGGACAGACAGCTTGCCGCGTTCACCGAGCAGGTGGTCATGGCCTCCCGCCACTGCAGGACCATCAACGTCCACGACATAGGCTGCGAGGGGGACATCCTCAAGATCCTCAAGAAGTACGGAAAGGGCTGCAGGAGCATCATACTCCATTCGTTCAAAGGGGTCAGCGTGAGACAGTACGAGGGACTGGAATGCTACTTCTCCATCAACCCGCGCATACTCGGCAAGTCGGAGGAGCACATCAGGGACATCGTCGGCGCCATCCCACTCGACAGACTGGTGCTCGAATCCGACGCACCGTTCACCAGCAGGGAGTTCGTCTCGATGGGATCGTTCATCGACCGCCTGTCCCAGATAATGGGGATGCCCGCAGGGGAGCTGGCAGAGACCGCCCTCAGGAATGCCAGGAGGTCTGTCCAGTGAGCGAGGACCTGGGCACCCGGACACGGCTGCTCATCGGAGAGGAGGGAGTCGAGAAACTCAGGAACTCGTCCGCCATCGTCTGCGGATGCGGGGCCGTTGGAGGATATGCCATCGAGGGACTTGTCAGAGCAGGGGTCGGACGCATCGGGGTCATCGACGGCGACGAGTTCTCCCCGAGCAACCTGAACAGACAGGTGCTGGCCACCGTGGACACCATCGGAAGGCGGAAGGCGGAGGTCGCGGTGGAAAGAGCCAGATCCATAAATCCCGACATAGACGCGGAGGCGATGGTCACCTTTGTCGGCGAGGACACGATCCCCGACATCCTGGAGGGGGACTGGGACGTGCTGGTTGACTGCATAGACACCATAGGCAGGAAGGCGGAGATGCTCAGGGCCGCCAACAGGCGCGGCATGCGGATATTCTCGTCGATGGGTGCCGCGATGCATCTCGACGCGACGGCGATCCGCATCGACACGCTCAGGAAGACCAGCGTGTGCCCGATGGCCGCCAGGCTCAGGAAGGAGCTGAGGGACGAGGACACCTCCGGGATCACCTGCGTGTACTCGGTGGAGAACTGCGGGATCAAGCCCCAGGACAGGGACGAGCACGGGAAGAGCGTCCTTGGATCGATGCCCACCATCCCCGCCATCTTCGGTATGACCCTCGCCAACGAGACCGTGAAATACCTTCTCGGCAGGGACTGAGCCCCGTCGGACGCGCCTCTATTTATATTATAAACTGATGGGCACTGACACACAATCCGGTCAAGATAACACCGGACAGAGGGAATTGCGATGATAAAGCAGATCCAAGGCAGTTATTCAGCTCCCAAGATGGAGAAGGAGATCCAGGAGTTCTGGAAATCCGAGCACGCTTACGAGAAGACCAAGGAAATGAGGAAGGAGGGGGAGAACTTCTACTTCATGGACGGACCACCCTACACCACCGGTTCCATCCACCTCGGAACGGCCATGAACAAGACCGTGAAGGATGTCCTCATCAGGTACTGGAGGATGAACGGATACAACGTCCGCGACCAGCCCGGTTTCGACATGCACGGACTCCCCATCGAGGTCAAGGTCGAGAAGGACGTCCTCAAGGTCCACTCCAAGAAGCAGATCATCGAGGAGATCGGAATCGACAAGTTCGTCAAGACCTGCCAGGAGTTCGCGCTCGGACTCCACAAGGACATGACCGAGGCATTCAAGCAGCTCGGAGTGTGGATGGACTGGGAGCACCCCTACCAGACCCTCAACCTCGACTTCATGGAGTCCGGATGGTGGACCGTCCAGCAGGCCGAGAAGAAGGGACTCCTCAAGGATTCCAGCCGTGTCGTCACCTGGTGCCCCAGGTGTGAGACCGCACTCGCCGAGGCCGAGATCGACTACTCCGACGAGACCGACCCCTCCGTCATGGTCAGGTTCCCCCTGAAGAACGACAAGGACGTCTCCATCCTCATCTGGACCACCACCCCCTGGACCCTCCCGTCCAACATGGCC
>JAKSHU010000103.1 GCA_024399175.1 archaeon | reverse complement strand
TCACACCCGTTCGGGACTTTCACCCTATAGCCTTACGCCCCACCTGGCGCACTAAGTGGCGGGGAGCCGTCTACGGCCCCCCATTGGAGGTTTCAGGCGACGGTTCCGTCGGCGTTGCTGCTGGACGTCCTGGAGAGAAGGTGGACGACGATGAACACGACGATGGACAGGGGCAGTGCGATCATCAGGGAGTCGCAGAGCGCCATGGGGGAGTCGGGGAAGAGCACGACCTGGTTGGTGATCCACTTGCAGATGGGGAGGAACACACAGCTGGACTTGTTGATGAACAGTGCCCAGAACAGGTAGGATGCGGTTCCGACGGAGATGCTGGCGAGTGCCGCCCTCTTGTCGGGGGTTCCCTTGGTGTAGAGTCCGTGGCAGAATGCGGGGAGCAGTGCCGCGGCGGTCATTCCCATGAAGAGGGAGGTGGCCTTGGCGATGATGTCGTTGGGCATGACGTAGCAGTACACGACGACGAGCACCATCATGACGGCGGTGACGGCCCTGTTGACCTTGACGCTCTTGGAATCCTCCTCGCGCTGCTTCTTCTTGTTCTCGATGATGGTGTACAGATCATATCCACCGGCTGCTCCGATTGTGTGCATGAGAGCACTAATGGTGGAGATGCTGGCACATACGAGGGACAGCAGGAACAGGCAGACGAAGAAGTCTCCTCCGAACATTCCGCTGAAGATCTCCTGGATGTAGGTGGGGACGATGAAGTCGGTTCCGAGTGCGACATGGGTCGCCGCGATTCCCTCGCCGTGGTTGAAGAAGTAGACGTTGGAGAGTGCTCCGCAGGTGTATGCGGTTCCGACGATGACGAGCATGAAGACGCTTCCCACGATGAGGGACCTGTTGAGCATCCTGTCGTCCTTGGCGGACATGAACCTGACGATCAGCTGGGGCTGGGTGAGGACACCGAGTCCGACTCCCATGATGAAGGTGGTGAAGACGAGCATCCACTCGCTGCTGCCGAAGCTGGCGAACTCGGTCCATCCGTTGAATCCGGGAAGGGTTCCGGCGGGACGGGTGTTGGTGAGGTCGTAGGGGATGAAGAGGTCGCTGAGCTGCTCGAATCCGTGGGTGAGTCCACCCAGCTGGGTCGCGGTGACGCAGAGGATGACGACCATTCCGACGAACATGATGACGGCCTGGAGGGCGTCGTTGTACATGACGGCGATGATTCCTCCGTAGACGACGTAGATTCCGACGATGACGGAGAGGATCAGGAGGATGGCGTCATAGTACTCGGTGAGTCCGGTGATGACGGCGACGGAGTTGACTCCTCCCTTGAGGACGGCCGCACAGTAGATGGGCATCATCACGATGATGAGGATCGCGGTGAATCCGCGGATTCCCTTGGACTTGTACATCTTTCCGAGAAGGTCGGCGAAGGTAGATGCGCCGAGCCTCTTTCCGATCTTCCTGGTACGGGGACCAAACACCAGGAACGCGACGAACAGACCCACGAAGAGGTTCAGGAAGCACAGCCACATCAGTGACAGACCGTGAACCGCGGATTGTCCGCCGAATCCGATGACCGCGGATGCGGAGAGGAAGGTCGCTCCGTAGGAGAGTCCGATGATGATCGGGTTGGTCTTGTTGCGTCCGAGAAGGAACTCGTTGTTGTCCTTGGTGTTCCTGTATCCGTAGATTCCAAGAAGCACGGTCACCACGGAGAATGCGATGAGCATCGCCGCGAAGATTGGCATCGATACACCGTCCATCAGTCATCCTCCTCCTGGAGGTTCTTAGCTTTCACTCCCACGTAGATGCACATCACGACGGCCACGAAGCAGCCGATGTAGGATGCGATGATCCACGGGTTTGTCAGTCCGAAGAATGTCATGTTATTCAGTCCCCGTGCTAATTGTTAGCACGATGCACGTTAATCGACATCCAGTACTTAATAATGATGCACGGAATCGTACATTTGTTGTAGATTTTATGAACAAAACCTCCATCGCTGAGGTAAAATCATCAATCCTATTGACATGATCAAATGACAGGATAAACCAGTTTTCGGTCATATTTCTGATAGATTAAATAATGATAGAATATCCTGTGACCAATGGGTAGAACACTGCTGTCGGAGATCAGAGGAGGAGAATCTAATGTGCTCGAGTTCGAGAGCGAGGTCCCGAAAAACCACCAGAAATATCTGAAGACGGTGGTTGCCTTCGCCAACTCCAAGGGCGGAAGGATCATCTTCGGAGTCGATGACCACAGGAACATCACGGGACTCGAGGGGGATCCGTACAGGATCCATGATGCCATCGTCGACTCCATCGTCTCCGAATGCCAGCCCCGGGTCGACATCGAGACAGAGGTCATCGAGGTCGAAGGAAAGGCCCTGATCATTATCGAGGTGTCTCCCGGGACGGCCAGACCGTATCACCTGAGATCCCTAGGCGAGAAGGACGGAGTGTTTATCCGCATCGGTGCGAGCAGCAGGATGGCGGACGAGGATACCGTGAAGGAACTGATGCTGGAAGGGATGAAGAGATACTTCGACGAGGTCCCGGCCGTCGGGAGGACCTTGGATCCATCCTCGGACGCAGTGAACGGTCTGTGTGCACGCATCTCCTCCGCGAAGGGTGGGCCCTGCGACGTGAACAGTCTCATGAACCTCAACCTCGTCTCGGAGGCCGACGGGGCGATCGTGCCCAACAGGGGATTCCTGCTTCTCACCGACAATCCGTACTATCACGCCAGAGTGCAATGTGCCAGGTTCAAGGGGACGGACAAGTCGGTGTTCATAGACCGCAAGGAGTTCACAGGCCCTCTCGAGGAACAGATAAGGGACTCGGTCAACTTCGTTCTGAACCACATCAACTATGGCTCCACCATCGTGGGAACATATCGCAGGGACTCCTACGAGATTCCTCCGGAGGCCATCAGGGAAGTGATCACGAACGCCGTGGCCCATCGCAGCTACCTCAGGGAGGACAGTCCCATTCTTCTCGCTGTCTATGACGACAGGATCACCGTCGTGTCCCCGGGACCGTTCCCCTCCAGCCTGACCCTGGAGAAGGCCCTCGAGGGTCGCACACAGTCCAGGAACCGTGCGATCTCCAGATATTTCAGGGAGATCGGACTGATGGAGGGCTGGGGAAGCGGTCTGAGGAGGATCATGTCCTCCTGCAGGGAGCACGGACTGAGGCCTCCCAGGATCCTCGATGACGGATCGTTCGTGGAGGTCACGCTCTACAGGAGACAGACCCAGGACAGTGAGATCACCGAGAACGAGGGCAGACTCGTGACCCTGATCGAGAAATGCCCCTCGATGACCGTGAAGAATGCCTCGAGGAAACTGGAACTGTCCGAGGCCACGGTCAACCGCATGCTGAAGCGTCTTCAGGAGAAGGGAGTGCTGCATCGGGAGGGCAGCCGGAAGACAGGGGAGTGGGTGCTGGACCAGATCTTCTGATCACAGGGTGATGACATCCACGTCACCGGATTCCAGGTTCATGACGAGCATCCTTCCGATGAACGGCGAACCTGTGCCGGTGATGATCTGGATGACCTGGGTGGCCTCCAGTGATGCGAGAGTTCCCACCATCGACCCCAGGGAGGGGGTGACCCCGACTGAATCATTCACTGACGCATATATCTGCTCGAGGTCGGGCGTCCTCCCCGGAACGACGACGGTCAGCTGACCCGTGTATCCGGTGACTCCCGCATGGACGAACACCTTTCCGTGCTCCACGCAGTATCTGCTGAGCATCTTTCTGGTGGACATGCTGTCGAGACAGTCCACCACGATGTCGCAGCCCGAGAAGAATCCGTCGAGATTGTCCTCGGTCAGCCATTCCGCATGATGGGTGACCTCCACATCAGGCCCCACCTCGGAGGCCCAGTCCGAGAGAAGCCTGCTCTTGGGAACGTCCTGACCCTCGCGGAAGACGAACTGACGGTTGAGATTCGTGATGTCTGGCACATCCCCGTCGACAAGCACGAGACGGCCCACTCCCGCGGATGCTAGATTGGTCACCACTGTGGTCCCCAGTCCGCCGCATCCGGCGATGCCTACAACGGCCTCGCGGAGTCTTCCCTGTCCCTCCTCACCAATGATAGGGATCTGGCGGTCGTGACGGGAGGACATCAGGATCCCTCCGCGAACTCCCTGAGGAGCCTCAATGCGTTGATGACTGTCTGTGAACGGACCTCGTCACGGTCACCGGGGAACACGAACCTCTCGACCCTCGTGTCGACACCGTCGCTGACGGAGATGTACACCAGTCCGACAGGCTTGGTGTCGGTAGCCCCGCCGGGTCCCGCGATGCCCGTGACGGCGACGGCCACATCGGCACCATAGAGCGCCACCGCCCCCCGCGACATGCTGCGGGCGGTCTCGGGACTCACCGCCCCGTGTGCGAAGAGTATCCCGCGGGGAACCTTCAGGAGACGCTCCTTGGCCTCGTTGGCATAGGTCACCGCACTTCCGAGAAAGACGGATGACGCGCCGGGCACGGAGGTCACGGTGGCACCTATGAGCCCTCCCGTGCAGGACTCCGCGGCGCACATCGTCAGACCTTTCGACGAGAGGACCCTCAGAAGTTCCCGGGCCTCTCCGACTGCATCCATCATATCACAGCTGGGCGTCGCTCGCGTTGAAGCTCTGGATCCTTCCCTCTCCGTCGATCTTGTCGATGACCTCCGCGACGGCGGAGGGAACGAGGGACCTCCAGTCCTCGCCGTCGGAGATCCTCCTGCGGACCTCGGTTCCGGAGTAGCAGGACCTGTTGTACAGGGGGGAATCCTTGACCTTGAAACCCGCCTCACTGAAAAGACGCTTGGTGAAGGGGTTGTTGCTGTAGACGCAGGAGAAGGGAGGACACATCGAGACCACGTGGGCGACCCACACGGAGTACCTGTTGAGGTCCTCCACGGGGACGATGGAGTAGTTAGTGATGCCCTCCGCCTTGAGGGTCTCCTCGATCATGAGGTACCTCTCTCCTGCGGTGAAGGGGTTTTCGACGGTGTGGGAATACTGGGCGCTTCCGATTCCGATCGTGAGGTGCTCGGACTCCTCCGCGCACTTGCGTATGACGTCCATGTGACCGAGGTGGAGGGGCTGGAACCTTCCGATCACCAGGGAGTACTTGCTGAAGTCGCTCGCCATCTTTCATCACACCGTGGTCCCTCCCCGCGCATCGGCGGGGAGGATGTTCGGTCTCAGTTGGCACCTTCCGCGGGGACGGTGTCCTCGACGAGGGGCTCGTCTATCTCGGGACCCTCGACGACGACCTCCACGGGCTCGGGCTCGGCGGACTCCTCGGAGTCGTCGACCTGGATCTCGACGGTCTCGGGGGCGACCCAGGGGACCGCGGTGGATCCCTCGGGGTTGAGGTAGTCGAGCTTCTTCAGGAGCTCGTCCTTGGCGGGACAGTCCTCGAAGGCGTACTCGGCGACATCCCTGTAGGTGGTCATTCCGTAGACCTTCATGGTGTCGGAGAACCTCTTCCTGATCATGACGTCCTTGAGGTTGCTGACGGGGACCAGACCGACGGTGACACCTGCGCCTGCGGCGGCCTCGAGCTTGGCGGTGGCCGCCCCGATGGGCAGGACCTGTCCCCTGACGTTCAGGCTTCCGGTCATGGCGACGTTCTGCCTGATGGGGATGTTGTAGTAGGCGGACAGGATGACGGTGGTCATGGTGACGGATGCGGAGTCTCCCTCCACACCCTCGTAGGTTCCGATGTACTCGAGGTGGATGTCGTACTTGTTCATTCCACCCTCGGTGATCTGCTTGAGGACGGCGGAGATGTTCTCGACGGCCTCCTTGGCGATCTCACCGAGCTTACCGGTGGCGATGATCCTTCCTCCGTCCTTGCTGTGGGCGGGAACGACGGCGGCTACGATGGGGAGCATGATTCCGGAGTACTCAGCCATTCCGTTTCCGGGGTCGAGTGCGGCGAGTCCGTTGACCTGTCCGATCTTGGAACCGGTGGTCTCGAAGAGCTTGTAGGCCATGTTGCCCTCGGCCTGACGGTCGGCGATCTGCTGCTCGAGGGAGCGGGCGTTGGTCATGGCTGCAAGGACGTCCTCAGCGGTGACCATTCCGCCGACACGTGCGACGGCGAGGTCTCCCGCGACACGGACGAGTCCTCCGAGCTCACGGAACCTGA
>JAKSHU010000102.1 GCA_024399175.1 archaeon | reverse complement strand
ATCCCTCATGACCTCGAACTCGATCTCCTTCCAGCCGAGGACGGACTCCTCGATGAGGACCTGGTGGATACGGCTGTAGGCGAGTCCCCTTGCGGCGATCTCCCTGAGCTCCTCCTCATTGTAGGCGATTCCTCCTCCGGTTCCACCGAGGGTGAACGCGGGCCTGATGAGGACGGGGTACTTTCCGATGTACCTCTGGGCCTCGAGGGCCTCCTCGAGGTTGTTCGCGGGCCTGGAGAGGGGACAGGGCTGTCCGATGGCCTCCATGGCCTCCTTGAAGAGCTCCCTGTCCTCGGACTTCTCGATCGCGTCGGGCTGGGTTCCGATGAGCTCGCAGTTGAGCTTCTCGAGGTATCCCTTCTCGGCGAGCTCGGAGCAGATGTTGAGTCCGGTCTGTCCGCCCATTCCGGACATGACTCCGTCGACTCCCTCCTTCTCGATGATCTGTGCGACGATCTCGGCCTTCATGGGCTCGATGTAGACCTTGTCCGCGGTGGCGGGGTCGGTCTGGATGGTTGCGGGGTTGGAGTTCACCAGGACGGTGGTGTAGCCCTCCTCGCGGAGGGAGCTGCATGCCTGGGAACCGGAGTAGTCGAACTCGGCTGCCTGTCCGATGACGACAGGTCCGGATCCGATGACCATGACTTTCTTGTATTCCTTTCTCACTGTTTTCCCTCCTTGATCATGTCCCCGAGGACATCGAAGAAGAACGAGGTCTCCCAGACCTCGGTGGTGATGGTCTCGGGCAGGTACTGGACCGTGCGGACGGGGAGCGTCTCGTGCCTCATGCCCTCCACGCTCTTGTCGTTGACGTTGAGCTGGTCCGCGACGAGTCCGGTTCCCTTCAGGGAGTCGGCGTCAACCGCGAAACAGTGGTTCTGGGAGGTGATGTAGGTCCTTCCGTTGTAGGCGACGGGTTCGTTTCCTCCGTGGTGTCCGAACTTCATCTTGAAGACGGATGCACCGAACGCGAGTGCCACGATCTGGTGTCCCAGTCCGAGTCCGAACACGGGCATCTTTCCGGCGAGCTCCTTGACGGTCGCCACGGCGGTCTTCATTCCCTCGTGCGCGGGGTTTCCGGGTCCGTTGGAGACGACGAGTCCCTCGACTGCCTTTCCATTCAATTTGTAGGAGGTGATTGCGTCGGCCCCGGTGTCGCGGGGGAACAGGACGACATTGTATCTGGCGCGGAGGGCCCTGACGACATCCTCCCTCTCTCCGCAGTCGAGGACTGCGACGGTGATGTCCTTTCCCTCGTCGAAGGCGACGATGTCTTTACGACCGACCTCGGCGACGAGGTCCGACTTGCAGGGGCAGGGGGTGTTCTTGAGGGTGCTGACGACCTCGTCCACCTTGGAACCGTCGCGGGTGAGCTTGGCCCTCATGGTTCCGTTGTTCCTGATCCTGAGGGTGAGGTCCCTGGTGTCGATGCCGCTGATGGCGGGGACCTTGTGCTCCTTCAGGAACTCGTCGAGGGTCTTTCCGGGATACATGTCCGCGGGAACCTCGCTGTAGTCCTTGCAGACGAACGCGCTCGCCTGCACCCTGTCGGAGAGGAAGTACTCGTTGTGGATCCTGTAGTTTCCGATGAGCGGATAGGTCATGGCCATGATCTGTCCCTTGTATGAGGGATCGGTCAGACTGAGCTGATATCCAAACTCCTCGGTGGTGAAGACCACTTCACCGAATGCGTCGGAATCGTGTCCGAAGGCCTTGCCCTCGTAGACGGTTCCGTCCTCGAGAATCAAAAAACTCTTTACCATCGAGAGCAAAACAGTACATTAAACGCTATTTAACTTAGACGCGTTAAGGTTGACAGCACTAAAAATAGCGTGTCTGAAATCCGACAAACTGGGGAGGTTTTGACCGCCATCGGGCGGACACGGAGAACGGGACACGATCCTCGCGGTGACTCGACCCAATCAGAAACGGGGACGGGATCCCCAGACACATGCGCATTCTCGACAAGCCAGGAGCAATGAGGTCTGGGGGAGATCAAGGTCCTCCCCGAGACGGATGATGACATCTGGCATCTTTTCAACGTCATCTGCGTCGGCGACCTCATAACCGCATCCACCACCCGCAGGGATGAGAAGGCCGACGACAAGCTCCGTGCCGAGAGGGCCGCGAAGATCCGCATGACACTCGGCGTTAGGGTCGAGAAGATCGAGTTCGAGCAGGAGAACCTCAGGATGCGTCTCCTCGGAGTCATCGAGGAGGGTCCGCAGGACATCGGACAGCACCACACCCTCATGGTCGAGGTCGGCGAGCAGATCCGCATAAGGAAGGACCACTGGAAGCAGACCCAGATCGACCGTCTCGACTCCGCGGTGAAGGACACCGTGAAGCCCAGGATCGTGTTCGTGTCGCTGGACCAGGACGAGGCCACCGTGGCCGTCCTCAGGGCCTACGGCCTGAAGGAGATCGTCACGGTCAGGTCGATGCGCGCCGGCAAGCAATACGACGAGAAGGGAAAGCCCCAGGACTACCACGGGGAGATCATCTCCAAGCTGAACGCCATCGCCACGCCCGACATGCCCCTGGTCCTGCTCGGCCCCGGATTCGAGAAGGAGGAGCTAGCGGAGAGCATCTCCAAGCTACCCAAGGGAACCTTCGGCTCCGTATTCGTGCAGCACACGGGACAGTGCGGAATGGTCGGTGTTAACGAGCTCATCAAGAGCGGACTGGGATCCAAGATCCTCAGGGAGTCCACCGTCGGAACCGAGATGGAACTGGTCAACAAGCTCATGGAGTTCATCGCCTCCCACGGCAACGCCACCTGCGGATACGCGGAGGTCGAGAACGCCGCGATGGCCGGTGCGGTGGAGAACCTCCTGGTACTCGACTCGCTTCTCAGGGAGAGGGACATCGACCCCATCGTCCATGCCGTGGAACAGCAGCAGGGCACGCTCACCGTGGTGTCGGGCGAGCACGATGCCGGAAAGCAGCTGGCGGCACTCGGCGGAATGGGTGCCATCCTCAGATACAAGCTGGCCTGAGAACCCATCCCCGGGATCAGGGCACATCAGGAAATGCCCGCTGGAACCTTTTGAAAGACCGTAGGAGCGGACGCTCTGGATTCCCCTTCAGCTTCTCCTCATGTATGCCAGGATCTGCAGGATGGCCACGATTATCACTCCCGCGACCGCCACGATGATGTGTCCGATGAGGTCGATCTGGTTCGGGGTGAAGAACAGGATGAGGAAGTCGAACAGGACGACGAAGATCCAGTTGTTGACGCTCATGATGTACCTGAGGAACCTGTCCACGGTCGTGTGGGGGTGACCCTTTCCCGCGGCGAGGGCCTTCCTCTCGGAATCGAGGTAGACTCTGAACAGGTACTTGATGCTCTGGCACATCTTGTAGAGAAACGGAACCAGGATGACGAAGTTGAGGGTCATCACGATGGCCGTGGCGATGTATCTGCTCACGGTCTCGGGAGTGTGCGCATCGATGAACTCGGTAACAGTTGGGGTTCCGGCGTAGAAGATGATCTGGATCAAGATGATTATGATCAGGTTGACATACGCATATGCCAGCCTGCTGCGGAAGTTGCGCATGGTCTCCTTGGTGGCAAGGGACATCTTGGTGTAGTAGCTGGACCTGATGGACTCCATCCTGAGGAATCCGTTGACGATCGGCTGGGGGGTCTTGACCTGGACGAAGTCGCAGATAGCCTCGGCCTTCCTGTTGATGAGCGGCAGGAAGATCATGGAGATCAGCGCGGCTCCGATGATGGAGGTGTAGAACTCCTGCGACATTATGCCGGCCTCGTACGCCTCCTTGGAGATGATGAACGCGAACTCACCCATCGCCACGAGGGAGATGGAGCAGTAGAACGACAGACGCATCGGCTTGTTTCCGATGAAGTAGGCGAGGATGACCGATCCGGCCTTCAGGATGAAGTAGATCAGATAGATCGCCAGGATGAGCGGGATGTTGTTCACGAGGTCCATCGGGTTGATGAGCAGTCCGATGGAGACGAAGAACATCATCATGAAGACGTTCTTCATCGGCTCGACCTCGTGTCCGATACGCTTATTCTGCTTGGACTGGGACACGATGACTCCCATCATGAACGCACCGATTGCCATGGACATTCCGATCTTCACGGAGAGGAACGCGAGTCCGAAGCAGAGTCCGAGGGAGATGATGAGCAGGATCTCGTCGGCGTACTTCTCGCTGACATAATCCAGCAGCCTCGGGATGAACAGCATTCCGATACCGATGGCGGCGACCATGAACACCAGGACGATGACGAGCATCCAGATGATTCCGGTAATCTCCATCTCTTGACCCTGCATGAGGGGGGAGACGGCGGACATGATGAGGACCTGCGCGATGTCCTCGATGACGGTCACGAGGACCAGTGTCTCGACGTCCATGCGCGAAATGCGGTTCTGCTCGGCGAGCACGATGGTGATGACGGCGGTGGACGAACCGGAGATGATCGCTCCGAAGACGATCGCCTGCAGGGCGTTGAGACCCAGGAGGGTTCCGCCCAGATAACCTCCGGCCAGCATTATGGGCACCTGGATCATCACGACCATCGTGGCGAACGATCCCATCTTGCGGAGCTTCTTCAGGTTGAGCTCCATTCCGATGCAGAACATCATCAGGACCAGTCCGCAGTCTGACAGGAACTTGACGATGTTGTCGGTGTCAGGCCCCTGCATACCGCAGCTGTGGAGGATGATACCGCTGACGATGTATCCGATGGCGGCAGGCATCTTCAGTCTCTTGAAAATGATCGAGCATATGCCCCCGATCAAGAGCAACAATGCCATATTGACTAATAATGCCGCCTCTTCCATAATGCATCCCCATCCGAGCCCCATATTATCGCGGGATATAATACTACGGATTTCCGTTCGATTTCCGTGCATTCGGCATCGGTCGGACCTTAACGACGGAGGAGGGGGAACGTCGGATGGACAATGTTGTACATTTCGATGTCTGGGTCATAGGATGATCGACATCTGCACGGGTCGCGCGCCTGCGAATTTTATTTATTATATGCTCCTCTAAGGGGAGAACCATAGACCGAGCCTAATCGGCCACAAAAATCGGAGTAATAACATGGACGGCAAGGGCATTCGTCTCGAGAGGATCATGGACAGAAAGCCCGGACGCTTCGTACTCGTCCCGATGGACCACGGAATATCGATCGGACCCGTCGAGGGACTCATCGACATGAAGAGCACCGTGGACGCGGTCACCAACGGAGGTGCCACCGGAGTCTTTATGCACAAGGGTATCATCAAGTACTCCCACCGCGGCTGCGGAAGGGACATCGGACTGATCATGCACCTCTCCGCATCCACCGACGTCGGTGCCAACGGAAACCACAAGGTCGACATCACCACCGTCGAGGAGGCAATCAAGTACGGAGCAGACGCTGTCTCCGTCCAGATCAACTACGGCGACGAGTACGAGCCCGAGATGCTCAGGTCCGCCGGAGAGGTCGCCAGGAAGTGCAACGAGTGGGGAATGCCCCTCATCGTCATGGCCTACCCCCGCGGCCACGATGTCAAGTCCTTCGACCCCCAGAAGATCGCACACGTCGCACGTGCCTCCGCCGAGCTCGGAGCGGACGTCGTGAAGTGCTCCTACACCGGAGACATCGACTCCTTCAGGATGGTCGTCAAGGGAGCCCTCGCACCCGTCGTCATCGCGGGCGGACCCAAGATGGACACCGACATGGACATCCTCCAGATGGTCCACGACTCCATCGAGGCCGGAGGAGCAGGAGTCTCCATCGGAAGGAACGTCTTCCAGAACAAGAACGTCGAGGGAATCACCAGGGCCATCTCCAAGATCGTCCTCGAGAACTACACCGTCGAAGAAGCCGCCAAGTTCCTGTGATTGAAATGGACGCGAAGAAGATATTCATCAGGGCGGACCTGCCCGACAACCCCGCCGACAGGAAGAACCTCGTCAGCACCGCGCTCGAGAACGGAATCTCCTGCTTCATCCTCAGGAAGGGGGACGAGGCACTCGCCGAGATGGGAAAGCTCGACGAGGTCATCTACTTCGAGAACGGAAAGCCCCTCGACGACTCCGTCGAGTTCGCCGTCATCGACACCCCCGAGGCCCAGGACCGCGTCCTCAACCTCGTCGGAAAGAAGAAGACCATCATCGTCGACACCTCCGACTGGACCATCATCCCCCTCGAGAACATGATCGCCAAGTTCAGGCTCGCCGGAACCAGGATCATGTCCATCGCCTCCAACAAGGA
>JAKSHU010000101.1 GCA_024399175.1 archaeon | reverse complement strand
ACGTCAGCATCTGCGGACAGGCACCCTCCGTCTACCCCGACTTCTGCGAGTTCCTCGTCGAGCAGGGTATCGACTGCATCTCCCTGAACCCCGACACCTTCGTCAGGACCAAGAAGATCATCGCCTCCGCCGAGCAGAAGATCCTTCTCAAGGCGGCAAGGAAGACCCTCTCCCAGTGAAACTAACTTTCCGGGGATTTCCCCGGATTCCTTTTCAGACCGCGGTGCTGACTGCGGTCTGTTCTTCTTATATCGCTGAAAACGCACGAGGATGTGCCGAAGTTCTGAGACGCGGGAAGCCGCGTACCGAAACTACGCGGCGACCCGTTACTCATAAGAGTAGGCAGGAGGCGATATCGTCAGGTATCTTATTCTGGCCGTCCCAACGGATGAAGATACGGATCTTCACGATCCGCATCACGATCGAAGTCCTGAAGGACAACGGTTCCGACCAATGATGAACGGAGGAATGGTGCTGCCTCGAGGACCCGGTCACTGTCTCCGCAGTGGTCGTCATCTCCTACTTGAAAAACGATTTTTCTGCATGTATATAACGAAACCGTGACTTCTGTTCGGAAACACGAAAAACACATACATGCCGTGCATATGTTCCAGGGGAACGAGCCCCTGGAAACAGACACGGGTTCACTCCGCGGACTTCTTCGCAGGAGTCTTCTTCACGGACGACTTCTTCGCCGCAGGCTTCTTCTCGGAATCCTTCTTGGCAGATGCCTTCTTCGCGGGTGCCTTGGCGGCGGCCTTCTTCTCCGCAGGCTTCTTCTCCGCCTTCTTCTCGACCTTCTTGTCAGACTCCTTCTTGGCTGCAGTCTTCTTCGCAGGAGTCTTCCTGGCCGTGCTCTTCGCCGCAGGCTTCTCCTCGGTGGCGGGAGCCGTCCTCCTGACCCTCGGCGACCTGGTGCTGATATTGGGCACGCCGGGACCGGGATTCTCGGAGATGCGCTCCATGAGGATGTGGTTGATGTTGCCTGCCAGCTCCTGTGGCATGAGCATGGTGGTGATCTCCATGAAGGGATGCTTGGAACCCTCGATGATCTTGACGTCGTTGAGACCGTGCAGACCCCACCTCTCGGCGGTGATCTCCAGTCCGAGCGCGACGTCCATGTCGTTGGGCTCGAGGATGATGCAGTGGAAATTGACAAGACCCAGACGGTGCGCGGCCATGATGCGGTGGTGTCCGTCGACGACGAGGTATCGCTTGCGTCTCTTGATGACGATGTTGGGCTCGTTGAGTCCCCTCTTGATCTCGTACTGCCTTCCCACGAGCTCGTCCATGTAGACCTCCTTCTGCGTGGGGATCATCTCCGCGATGGGGACGTCTCCGTTGTAGACCCTCATCGTTACGTGGTTCTGCCTCTCCATGAAGTTCTTGACGTTCATGACCTTGCCGGGCCTGGACTTCTCGATCTGGGACCTGACGATGTCGATGTTGGAGATGATGCCGACGAGCTTCTTGTTCTCGTCCACGACGGGAAGGTTCCTCAGTCCGTACCTGAACAGGATGCGGGTGGCGTCGTCGATGGACATCGAGGGGATCGCGCACAGCGTTCCGCGGCTCATCACGGAACGGAGCTTGGCGTCGGGCATGTCCTGGTAACGGAGAAGCTCCTTGGCGGTGACGTATCCCAGAAGGTATCCGTTCTCCACCACGGGGAATCCGTGGAAGTTGGAGTTCAGGAGTTTCTCGGTGACCTCCTCCACAGTCATGTTGGGGGTGACGTGCTGGACGTCCCTGACCATGTATTGTCCGACAGTTGCGCTTGGCATGATGCCTGATTATGCACGTCGAATCTAATAAGGCCATCGTTGGACGTCGCCGGTGGACCACAGTATATATTCCGCTCATTGGATGCACCATCCATGTCACCTGACGCGAAGGCCATCATCGAAAGGATCAACGAACGCTACTCCGGAGTCTTCGGCAAATTCCAACCGGATTCCGAGAATGACGAGTTCTTCGCCACCGCGCTCCACCCCATAGAGGGCAACAGACACACCGAGGGGAACCGCATCACTGTCTCCGTCGAGGAGGACGTCAAGACGGAGTACGCCAACCGCGTGGACTTCGTCGATGACAAGACGAGGCCGAGCATCATGGGCAAGCCGGTCGACCTGTCCCAGCGCTTCGGATTCGACGAGGAGCACGGAAGACTGAACAACTTCAGCATGATGGGCGCCAAGGGCGGATACGTGTTCTTCACGGGTCACAAGGAGGATGTCCTGTTCTGTGCCGAGCTGCACGTTCAGAAGAGACACATGACCGACGAGGAGCTCGCCGAGTTCATGGACATCGTCGTCAGGACCATCTCCGAGTGATCAGCGGTCGGAGGCCTCCTCGGCTATCTCCTCGGACTCGAGGAAGGCCTCCTGAAGCTCCCTCAGTTCCTCGTCCGTGGCCTTCCAGTAGCCACGCTCGTATGCCTCGGAGAGACGCTGGAGCATCCCGATATAGGCATAGTTGTTGTTCTCCCGGAGACGTCTCCTCATCTCCGGATCCCTCACGTAGACCGATTCCATGTCGCTGAACACACCTGTCTCCACGGCACCCGTGGTGGCTGCCAGACCCAGCACGTTCTCGAAACGGTCGTTTATCTTCTGCACGCCGTGATAGTCGGTCTCCAGCATGCCGTCGATCCACCGGGGGTTCAGCAGACGGGTGCGGACACCGTGCTCGATGGACGCCTTGACGGTGGTCGTCTTCAGTCTCGGGCCGGAGTTGTCGGTGATGTACATCCTCGCCTTCGACACGCGGGACAGCTCGACGGTATTCGAGAGACCGCCGAAGAACTCGTAGTAGTGGTCAAGGTCGATGAGCTCGTACTCCACGTTCTGACGTATCTGGGACACCACATCCACCTTGGAGTGGTTCATGCCCATCAGGCCCCGGGAGTCGAACCCGCGGCGGTTCAGCGAGTAGGCATGACGGAGGCTCCTCTCGAAGATCCCTCCAAGTTCTGACTCGTCCTCCCAATCGGAGCTGTTGACGGTGCCGGTCATGCCCGTGCCGTACAGTCCCTCCTCGGGACCGAAGATGCGGCAGGTGGCCAGGTCGAGCGCGTCCTCCTCGGAATGGCCCTCGGCAAGCAGTCTCTGGTAGTTCTCGCGGGTGTTCCTCGCGAACCAGCTGTGCTCGTCATCCTCGCCCAGGGAATGGAGTCTGCGGAGCAACCTGTTGATTCCCTCGATGACCCCGGGGAACATGTCGCGGAAGAATCCGCATATGGAGACGGTGACGTCGATGCGGGGACGTCCCAGCTCCTCCAGGGGGATGATCTCGAAACGGTCCTCGAACCTCCCGGAGGTGTCGACCTGACGGATTCCCAGATAGGTGAACATCTGTCCGATGGACGCACCCTGGCTGCGGGAGGTCTCCAGGCCCCACATCACCATCGCGACGGAACGGGGGAAGGCCCCCTCCTCCGCGAGATGCATCGCGATAGTGTTCTCCGCGGCCTGCACGCCCCTCTCGAACGCGGCCCTCGTCGGAACCTTGGTAGGGTCGAACTGCACGATGTTGTACCCCGTGGGAAGGACCTCTGGGGAACGGAGGAAGTCGTCACCGGTCTTGACGTCAATGAACCTCGAGTCCAGGGCGCGGAGCAGATTGGTGACCTCGTCACAGCGCCGGGCCTCCTCGAACACTCTCCTCTCGTACCGCAGAGAGGCGAGGACATCCTCGTTATCCATTAGGTCCTCCGGGACGGAACCATCGCTGTTGTACGCGCGATACAGCTCGTCTGGGTCATGTGATGATCCGAGGTCCGAGAGGATGTCCTGCAGGGGTCTGGCGCCCTCGTGCGGGAACATCATCGCCTGCAGGGCGAACTCCTCCGCCTCCTCGTCCGTGAACGGTTCCCCGAGGATGTGGAACCCCTTCGGGATCAGGGACTCGCGCATGTCGTCGAGCTCGTGCTCCAGTTCGTCGATGTCCGTGGGCAGGCGCATCTCCTCCGCCCTGGCGTGCAGGATGTCGAGGATGTTCCTGCTCCTGCCCTCGTCCACGATGAGGCTCTCCCTGTACTCGGCGATGAGTCCCTCCAGCTCGGAGAGTCCCCCGTACAGGCCGCTGCGGACGTAGGGCGGGGACATGTAGCTCACCAGTCCCGCATGGGAACGTCTCTTGGCGATCATCGCCTCGGATGGGTTCCCCACGTAGTAGAGATAGAAATGGGGGATGTCCCCGACGGTCACGTCGGGATAGCATCCGCCGGACATCCCGACCTCCTTCCCTGGCAGGAACTCCACCGTGCCGTGGGTTCCGATGTGGACCACCGCGTCGGCCCTGAACTCGTCACGGATCCACTCATAGAAGGCAAGGTACTGGTGATGCGGAGGAAGATGCGGATCGTGGTAGTCTCCAGAGGAGTCGGCACCGGGCGTCACCCTCGGAGGCTGCAGACCCAGGAAGACGTTTCCCTTCACCACTCCGGGGATCATGTACCCCCTGCGGTCCGCGAGTATGTCACCGGGGGCGGCACCCCATCTCGCGACCACGTCGTCGGGATGTCCGGCCCTGCCGCCGAAGCGTATGAGCCTCTCCTCGTCGGGGTCCGTCCAGTCCCCGCCGTTGGTCAATCCCGCGCCGAGGAACTCCGAGAGAAGTCCGTCGTGATCCACGGGAGGGATGACGTACCCGTCATCACGCATCGCGTCCAGGATGTTGCACATCGAGGAGAAGGTGTCGAGGAACGCTCCCCCGAACAGGTTGCCCTCCCCGGGAGGGTAGTTGTAGCCCACGATGGCGACCCTCTTCTCGCTGTTGGCCAGTCTCCTCAGGCGCAGGTATCCGCGGATCTTCCCGCAGAGACGATCGACCCTGTCCGGGATCAGCCTGATCTCGGAGAACGTGATGCCGAACTCCTCGGCGGTCCAGGTGTCCTCGTTGGCACCGATCGGGAAGGTACATACGGCCCCGTCCAGCTCCGCCATGAACACGTTGAGCATGAACTCCATCACGGTCAGACCGGAGGTCCTCTCCTCCCACTCGGAACGGTCGGACCTTCCCAGGAGGAACGGTCTAAGGAAGGGGACGTCCAGCTCGCGGAGGAGCCTCATCGCCTCGGTGCTGCTACCCTGCATCGGTCCCGCGATGAACCTGAACGCGATCAGGTCGATGGCCAGGTCGACGTCGTCCCCGATGAGCTCCCTGATGCGGGGCACGTCCGCCGCGGTGACCTTGTTGAAGGCCACCGGAAGCACGTCTGCGAACTCGGAGATGCGGAGGTGCAGGTCCCTGATGGCGGTGTGCGTGTCCGTGGGATACCTGTGGCTGTTGAAGAACAGGACCACGGTGGAACGGTCCGCGGAGAAAGAGTGGTCGGACAGGTACTCGTCACGGGTCAGGTACACCCTCTCGGTCACCGGATCCTTGAGGAACGCGCCGGTGGCGGTCGAGACCGGTTCCGGCTCGGGAAGGAAGTCCATCCCGAAGTAGGTGCGGAGGATGAGGTTGAACGCGGAGAAGATGTCGTTCCCCTCGGCGTTCTTCCAGTAGTCGGAGAACAGGCGGACGTTGCCGGCGTCGGTCCGGTCCATCCGGAACCTCTTCTCGTCATACCTCCCGAGCCTGTTCTTCACGGGTCCGAATCCGCTCACCACGATGCGCTGGCACTGTGCCCTTGACAGTGCGTCGGACATCATGTCCACGATGCCGTCGTTGGCCCCCATCAGGTCCAGGACCAGCAGGTCGCAGGACAGGACGTCCTCCGACGCCCTCCTCACGTCGAAGCGCGAGTCCACCCTGCCTCCGCAGAGATAGTGGAGACAGAAGGTGACGTCCGCACCGTACCTGTCACGCACCAGACGCGAATACAGGGCGGTGTCCCTGACGGCGGGGGTCGAGACAGAGATCACCATGATGACTGTCATCGGGACCCCTGCTCACTCCATCCATTCTATGCCGGGATCGACCGGCCTCTTCAGGACCACATGGGGATGTCCGTCAAGCTGGAGGACGTCGCACTCCACGCCGTAGACCTCGCGGATGTTGTCCGCGGTGATGACCTCCTCGGGAGTCCCCGCGGCCATGATGGTACCCCCGGACAGGAGCAGGATCTTGTCGGAGAACTTGGCGGTGATGTTGATGTCGTGGCTGATCATGATCACCATCAGGTCCTGCTTCCTGGCGAGGGTCTTGAGGATGTTGACGACCTCCAACTGGTGCCTTATGTCCAGGTTGGAGGTGGGCTCGTCCAGCAGGAGTATCTCCGGGTCCTGCACGAGTCCCCTGGCGAGCATGACCTTCTGGTGCTGTCC
>JAKSHU010000100.1 GCA_024399175.1 archaeon | reverse complement strand
GAAAAATGCGGACTCAAAGAAGAGGAGTACAGCTTAGGAATTATCGAACGGTCTACTGCAACTGATAAGGCATTTATTTTTGTAATCCCATGCGGGCCCCTGATGGGATATGAGCTTGGAAGACGAGCTGTACAATGAACTTTTGACGCTGAGGGAGGACCTCAGGAACAGGACGACATACTCCAACGGACGCAAGCCCGAGGTCTGCAGTGACGCGGCCCTGATGGAGATGTCACAACGCATTCCGACCAAACTGGAGGACTTCACGGCCATAAGCGGGGTCGGAAGCAGGTTCGTGGAGCAGTATGGCCCGGAGTTCCTCGCGGTGACGAAGAAGTATGCCGTGACCGCGGCCAAGTGCTCATCGATCGACAAGCATCCGGCACAGACACTGAGGGAACTCCAGACGAAGCTTGTCAACATCAGCAAGGCCAACAGGCTGCTCTTCCAGCCCAAGACAGGAAAGAAGACCGCGTTCGACCCCACGTCCGTACGCGGTGCGGATGTCCTCGGGCTCATATTCGGCCGCAAACGCGTGATCACCGTCTGCGACACCTCCAAGTCGAAGGAGGACGAGAAGGTCTACAGGCGCGTCAACGAGATCATCAGGGAGGTCAGCAGGGACCAGAGGGAGAAGGGAGCCTTCGACCTCTACATAGCATATCCCTTCGTCGAGGGAAAGCTCGCCGGCGAGGAGGACTTCCCTGTCCGTGCACCCCTCGCGCTCTTCCCTGTCACGATGGAGAAGGAGGGCACCGCGATCAAGGTGAGGATGGATGACTCCAGGGATGCCGTGTACAACAACACCTTCATCCTGGCCGCGATGAAGATCAGCGGAAGGAACCGTCCCCTCCCCGACAACGTCATCGAGACCTACGACGACAAGACATTCATAACCGAGCTGGCACAGTTCTATGCCGAGCAGGGCCTCGAGCTCGAGCTCCCAACCAGGAAGACGCTCACGGCATTCACGGAGTACAAGACATCGGAGTTCCCCCGCTACGCTCCGGGGGAGCTGCATCTCGTGCAGAACGCAGTTATCGGAAAGTACCCCTCCTACTCGAGCTTCATCCAGAGGGACTTCGACACACTCCTGTCGGGAAGGGAGATCAACAACACCCTCTCCGACCTCATCAAGGACCTGAACCGCGAGGACTTCTACTCCGAGTATCCCCTCCCCCTCAGCACGTCCGAGCTGAGATCCAAGGGCCTCGAGGCCTCCGAGAAGGACCTCTACTACATCAACTCGCTCAACAGCGCACAGGAGAACATCCTGACCGCCATCAACAAGTCGGACGAGATCGTCGTCCAGGGTCCCCCCGGAACCGGAAAGTCACAGGTCATCACGGGACTCATCTCCGCCGCAGTGGCGTCCGGAAAGACCGTCCTGATGGTCTCTGAAAAGAAGACAGCGCTTGACGTCGTCTACTCCAGACTCGGGAACCTCTCAAAGTTCTGCCTGCAGATCGACGACACCGCGGACAAGGACTCGTTCTACAGGCAGCTCGGAACGATGCTCAGCATCCAGCCTGTCGCCAACAATGTGGACCTCTCCGAGATCTCCTCGGTCATCGACAGGGACGTCGGGAAGCTCACGGACATCGCCACCGAGCTCTACGGTGACAACGGATTCGGACTCCCGGCCTGCAACCTGTACGCGATGGACAGGTGGCTGGACCTCAACGACCGTGTCCAGTACGAGACCTACAAGAGATACAAGGAGGGCGTCGCACCCTCGATCCTCTCCGTGAAGTATCCCGAGCTCAGGGAGCTGCACACCAAGTTCGCGAACCCCTCCATCCTCAACAACATCCGCGAGTACAACGACATCCTCGAGAAGTCCTCGCTGATCAAGCTGATGAAACCCAACCTGAGCGAGTACCAGCTCAGCGAGATGAGGGCCGACCTCGAACGTCTCGAAGGAGAGGTCAGGGACCTCAACAGCAAGGGATTCCTGGCGAAGCTGTTCTCCAAGGGAAAGGTCGGACGCGATGCGACGGACCTCGTCAACAAGTACTTCACCAGCTACAACAGCAGGACCGTCGACGAGGTCATGAGCGCCCCGCTGAGTCTCCTCGAGACCGTGGACGACTACGACGTGTTCGCGGCCCGTTCCTCCGCCTACAACAGCCTCACCGGCATCGAGAGGGACTATGGAAACAGCCTGCTGGGACTCAGCAAGTCCCTCAAGTGCTCGGCCGGAACCACCAACGACGAGATATTCAAGTTCGTCCTGGACGACCACCTGCAGAGGTTCGACGGCAACCACAAGCAGATCCTCCAGGAGCTCCACGACTTCGACACCATCGTGGCAGACATCGACCGCAACATGGCCCAGAAGCGTGACATGACCAAGAGGCTCATGGAGAGCATCCTCAGCAACGACCTGCGCTACATCACCGAGTCCAAGAGGCGGGGAGATATCGCGAGGATCGTGGACAACAAGAGGAAATGGAGCCTCAACAAGTTCATCAACCGCTACGGATACGAGCTCTTCAAGGGAGTCCGCATCTGGCTCCTCACCCCCGAGGTCGTCTCCGACATCATACCCATGGAGATGGGCCTGTTCGATCTGCTCATCTTCGACGAGGCATCGCAGATGTACGTCGAGAAGGGAATCCCCTCCATCTACCGTGCGAAGAAGGTCGTCGTCGCGGGAGACCACAAGCAGCTCAGGCCGTCCAGCCTCGGTACCGGAAGGGTGAGCTACGAGGAGGACGAAGATGACGAGGAGGAGGTCATCAACGGCGCCCTCGAGGAGGAGAGTCTCCTCGACCTCGCTAGGGCCAGGTACGACAGCATCCTGCTGAACTTCCATTACAGGTCCAGATACGAGGAGCTCATCGCGTTCTCCAACTACGCGTTCTACGGCGGAAAGCTGTATGTCTCCCCCAACATCAACCAGCCCGAGAGGCCCCCCATAGAGGTCTACAAGGTGGACGGACTGTGGCAGGACAGGCAGAACCTCGCCGAGGCCGACAAGGTCGTCGAGATCCTCCGCGAGATATTCACCACCAGGCAGAACCGCGAGACCGTCGGAATCATCACCTTCAACGTGTCACAGAGGGACCTGATCAACGACAGGATCGACGACTATGCCGCCACGGACCCTGCCTTCGCGGCAGTCCTGGCACAGGAGTCCAAACGCTTCGACAACGGCGAGGACGTCGGCCTCTTCGTGAAGAACATCGAGTCCGTCCAGGGAGATGAGAGGGACATCATCATCTTCTCCATCGGATACGCCAAGAACGAGGACGGCAAGTTCATGCAGAGGTTCGGATGGCTCAACACCCGCGGAGGAGAGAACAGGCTGAACGTCGCCATCTCCCGTGCAAAGAAGAAGATCCACATCGTCAACTCCTTCGAACCCGAGGAGCTGCAGGTGGACAACCTCAAGAGCGAGGGTCCGAAGATACTCAAGAAGTACCTCCAGTACGCCAAGGCCGTCAGCGATGGCAACACGCCTCTGGCCCAGACGCTGCTCCAGGGATTCGTGCCGCCCTCCGAGAGGGAGTACGACCCGATGGAGACCGATCTGCCTGTCATCAACAGGGTCTACAACGCCCTCGTCAGGAAGGGATACACCGTTGAGAGGAACATCGGAATCGGAGGATACACCATCGACCTCGCCGTGAAGCAGGACAACAGGTTCATCCTCGGAATCGAGTGCGACAGCCGCATCTACTCGATGTCCAACAACACCAGGGAAAGGGACTACCACAGGCAGAAGTACCTCGAGTCCAGAGGCTGGCACATCCACAGGATCTGGACCCCCGGAATGTACAAGGACGCGGATGCGGAGATCGCCAAGATCGTCTCCGCCATAGAGCGTTCTCTCTCCTCCTCGTAAGGACGACGGGGGCGACCCCGTCAACCTTTTATTCCACATGCCGATATTATGGTATGCCTAAAATGACATTGAACATCGAGAGGATGATGTGCGAGATGTGCGTCGCAAAGGTGCAGGACGCACTAACCGCCCCCGGGATCTCCAACCTGTCCGTGAAGATCGGAAAGGCCACCCTGGTCTACGATCCTGACACCATCACCGAGGAACAGATCCTCTCGAAGGTCATCGATGCGGGATTCCCCGCCAAGATCAAGAAAGGACTGTTCTGATGACGGAGATCAAGGAGGTCCTGAGGATCGGCGGGATGACCTGCGCAGCATGCGCGGTCAAGATCGAGAAACACTCCAAGGACCTCCTGGGCGTCACGGAGGCCGTCGCCAACTTCGGTAACAACACCGCCACGGTCATCTATGATGATGAACGCGTGTCACACGAACAGGTCGTCTCGGCCATCAGGAAGGCAGGGTATTCCGTCATAGAGGGCAGTGCCGAGGCCATAGCGGAGGCCGACCGCAGGGAGGCGAGGGACAGGCGGACCAATCTCGCCATCGCGTTGATATTCGGAATCCCCCTGGCGATTTACGCGATGGCAGGGATGCTCTTCGGAGCGGACGTGCCGTTCAAGGACGACTGCCTCAGATACTCGCTTGTGCAGATGGTGCTCTGCATCCCCGTGCTGTGGTCGGGAAGAAGATTCTACATCCGCGGAATACCCGCATTGATACACAGAAGTCCCAACATGGACACGCTTGTCGCATTGGGGACAGGTATCGGATTCACATACAGCCTGTTCTGCACGTACATGATCTCCCAGGGGGAGACATCATACATGAGCCACGTGTCCTTCGACTCCGCGGCACTCATAATCACGTTCATCTCGGTTGGAAAATACCTCGAGGCGCTGGGCAAGGTGAAGACCAATGATGCCGTCAGCGGACTCCTCAGGCTCGAACCCCAGTTCGCCTCCGTCGTTCGGGATGGAAAGGAGGAACGCGTGCCGGCAGAGGAACTCCGTGTGGGAGACGTCGTCGTGGTAAGGCCGGGCGAGGGGGTGCCCGCCGACGGAGCTGTCATCGAGGGGGAGTCGAACATCGACGAGTCCATGCTGACCGGCGAGAGCATGCCTGTGCACAAGGTGCCAGGAGATGTCGTCTACGGCGCCACCGTCAACGGCGAGGGCGGATTCAGGATGAGAGTGGAGAAGACCGGAACGGACACCGTGCTCCACCAGATAATCGGCATGATCGAGGGAGCCCAGGGAACCAAGGCCCCGATGGCGCGCCTCGCAGACAGGGTCGCAGGAGTCTTCGTGCCTGCGGTGATTCTCATCGCGATCGTCTGCTGTCTCGGCTGGTATGCGTCGGGAAAGGACATCTCGTTCTCCCTGACGGTCATGGTCTCCGTGCTCGTGATCTCGTGCCCGTGCGCGTTGGGTCTTGCGACACCGTTGGCGATCATCGTCGGAACCGGGAAGGCTGCCAGACAGGGAATCCTGTTCAAGAGCGCGGAGAAGCTCGAGTCCTCGGGCAGGGTCGACCTGGTCATCCTGGACAAGACCGGGACCATCACCGAGGGAAGACCCAGAGTGACGGACGTCGTCACAACGGAAGGGACCGAGGAGGAGCTCCTGGCATATGCGGCGGCGGCCGAGTCGCTCTCGGAACATCCCCTGGCCAGGGCGGTCAGGGACCTGGCCTCCGAACGCGAAATCAGAATCCCACTCATGGAACACTTCGAGACCGTGACAGGCAGCGGAGTGAGATGTGTCGTGGACGGAAGGAATGTGAACGTCGGCAACGCGAGCTTGATGACCCTGGCGGGAATCGACATCCTGCCTGTGCAGAAGGACCTCGATGAACTCTCCGCGAGAGGTCGCACCTGCGTCCTCGTCGCCGCGGGTCCGGAGATCATCGGACTTCTGGCCATAACGGACCCTGTGAAGGAGAGTTCCAGGGAGGCCGTGGAGAATCTGAGGGCCCTCGGCGTCACGCCGATCATGGTCACAGGGGACCACAGGCTGACCGCGGAGGCTGTCGCCAGAGAGGTAGGCATCACGGAGGCCATCGCCGAGACCATGCCTTCGGACAAGCTCGCCATCGCGAAGAGACACCAGGTGCTCCAGAGGACCGCCGCCATGGTCGGGGACGGCATCAACGACGCCCCGGCACTGACCCAGTCCAACGTGGGAATGGCGGTCGGTTCGGGAACGGACATAGCCATCGGCGCCGCCGACGTCATACTGATGAACGATGACCTCAGGACCGTGGGCGCCACCATCGAGATAGGCCGCCGGACCGTGGGGAACATCAAGCAGAACCTCTTCCTGGCATTCTTCTACAATGCAATCTTCATACCCGTCGCTGCAGGTCTGCCATACAGTCTGGGAAGGGCCGAGTTCACGCACATGCCGATGCTCGCGGCAGCGGC
>JAKSHU010000010.1 GCA_024399175.1 archaeon | reverse complement strand
ACCCGGGTCTGGGGCGCGGGAGGCCTCTATGCTATCCGAGCTATACTACGGGAACAGAAGAAAAAAATGAATGATGAAGTTTGAAAGAGATCAGGAATGGTGGCCGGGGTGCCAGCCCCGGCATATGGCCCCAACTGAGAGGGATGGGAGCCTTGGAGATTCCTGTTTACTCTTTCTTCTCGGTGTATCCGCAGCGTCCACAGGAGGTACGGTCCTTGTGGACTGCCATGAAGGTGCCGGGTCCGCACTTGGGGCAGACGGGCTTGGTCCTGACGACCTTGTCGCCGTCGACCTGGTATGCATCTTTCTTCTGGATTGCCTTCTTGGGTGCTGCTGCTTTCTTTCCTGCCATCAGAATCACTCCTCTTCAGCGGGTTTTGCTCCAAGTCCGTTCCTCTTCTGGAGGAACTCGGGCTCGTACTTCTTGACATCGTCGGCGGATGCGTAGATCTTTGCGTATCCCTGGGTCTTTCCGACACCGTACATGCTGCTGAGGTCATCTACGATGACGAGATCCCTCTTGGTGCTGAACTGCTTTGCAAGTTCCTCTGCAACTGCGTTCCTTCCAGGGGTGGACTCCCTTGCGTGGTCGACGATAAAGCAAACTTCGGTCCTGTTCTGAAGGACGTTGTTCCTCTGTTCTTTGATCTCCATTTTCATTTTGACTCCTCCATCATATCAAGCAGATGCCTGATGTGTGTTCTCGTGGGACCGTCCGTGTCGACGGCTTTCATCCCTCTCCCGGGCCATCCGTAGATCACAACCGAGTTCTCGGGGGCGTGAAGGACGCATGGCAGCAGTGCCAGGTCCTCCTCCCCTTCGACCCTGATGATCCCTGCGGAGCGTCCGGCCAAAGCGTTTTCAACGGCCTCCATCAACGCGAGGGTTATCTCCCCCGCGGGATTGGCGACCACCGTCTCCGCCCATCCCCCGTTCTTCACGAGGTCGGCGAATCCGGTGAGCTCGCGCCTCTCCGTGTAACCGTCATAGACGGACAGGAGGGGAACGATCCCGTTGTTCCTCATCGTCAGCGAGACCACGTCGCCGACGGCGATAATGATGTGTTTAGCGTTAAGTTGTGAAAGGTCTTCTTCTCTGATGTCGTATCCGATGGGCTCCTTGAAGACGTCCCTCTTGCTCTCGGGAAGTCTCCAGCCTCCAGACATCTGATCAGCGGACCTTGAGGGCATAGATTCCGTTCGCGGTTATGCCCATCTTCTTTGCGATCTCGGACTTCTCGAAATCCAGGATTGCGACCTGTCCCTGCCATTCCCTGGTGGTCTCACCAGCGCAGCGGGGGCACACGTTCATCTCGGTGATGAAGTTGCAGGACTTGCAGGCGAGATAGACGGTCCTAGCGGCCATCACTCCTCACCTCCCTTCTGCTCTCCCTTCCTGGCATCAGCCTCAATCCAGTCAAGCCTTCCGAGACCGGGCTGCCTCATGGTGAGTCCGATCTTGCTGTCCTGAGGAGTCTTGTCATCGAATGCGATGCTGACGATCCTCGCCTTGACCTTGTCTCCGACTGCCAGGGTCCTTCCACTCTCCTTTCCGATGAGCCTCTGGTTTCCCTGGTCGATGTCCACACGGTCATCCATCACCTGGCTGACGTGCAGAAGTCCATCAAGAGGGCCGAACCTAACAAATGCACCGAACTCGCGGATGTCGATGACGACTCCCTCGACCACCTCTCCGTCCTTGGGGATGTATGCGAGCCTGTCGTATTTGACGGTCTGATAGACAGCTCCGTCACCGTGGACGATGAATCCCAGACCCTCTGCCCTTACATTGTCGACGAGGATTGTGAGACTGCGGTCCTGTGCCATTTTACCTTCAAACTGCTCACGGGAAACGGTGTCAACGATGGCGTTGATGTCCTCCCCGAGCTTGGAAGGAGGGATACGGATCTTACCCTCGGCCTCAGTTTTCATGTACATTGCGGTACCTCTTGGATAACGGCACTAAGCCTAACTCCTATAAAAAGGATGGGCCCATAAATTTATTATTATAATAGGCAAGCAGAAAGACCGTGCCCCGAGGAGGTCCCGGGAACTCCAGCAGCGATCCTGCAGGGACCGCCAACTCAGGCCACACATGATACGGATTCCACATGTGCCAGCATCAGGGAATCATCACTTCCGCACACCCTGTCCCCATCCGACCGTCACGACAGGCCCACGTGCCCCAAATTGGGTCGCACGCGGGCGCGCACGTCAACTATTTAAATGTCATCGACCTGGCCGACGTCAGTGAATACAATGGCAGCAAAAAGCGAATCCAAAAGCCAACCTCTCAAGAAAGTACCGGTCAAGGACATCAAGGCAGTCAAGGGAATGACTGTCGACGAGATGCTAACCCAGATGGGAAAGTCCGGAGGATTCACCGCACAGAAACTCGCCGATGCCACCGACATCGTCGAGAAGATGGTCAAGAAGGAGGGTGTCCTCAAGATCCTCTCCTTCCCAGCATGCATCATGGCCACCGGAACCCGCGGAGTCATCGTCGACATGGTCAAGAACCACATGGTCGACGTCATCATTACCACCTGCGGATGCCTCGACCACGATCTCTCCAGGCTCTACGCCGCCTACTACAAGGGAGACTTCATGATGGACGACGAGATGCTCAGGGACCACGAGGTCTCCAGGCTCGGAAACGTCCTCGTCCCCGACGACTGCTACGGATACGTCCTCGAGGACAACCTCCTGCCCATGTTCGACGAGATCTTCGAGAAGACCGAGTCCATGTCCACCCACGAAATCATCGACAAGGTGGGAGAGAAGCTCACCGACGTGAAGGGCCATGAGGACTCCCTGCTCTACTGGGCACACGTCAACAAGGTCCCCATCGTCGTCCCCGGAATCACCGACGGTTCCTTCGGATGCCAGCTCTGGATGTACTACCAGACCCACAGGAAGCTCAGGATCGACCTCTTCGCGGATGAGCAGATGCTCAGCGAGATGACCAACGACGCGAAGTACACCGGAGCCATCATCATCGGAGGAGGAATCTCCAAGCACCACGTCATCTGGTGGAACCAGTTCCGCGGAGGACTTGACTACTGCATCTACCTCACCACCGCCATGGAGTACGACGGATCCCTCTCCGGAGCCCAGATCAGGGAGGCGGTCTCCTGGGGAAAGGTCAAGAACAACGCCAAGAAGATGACTGTCGAGGGCGATGCCACCATCTCCCTGCCCCTCATCTACGCGGGCGTCCTCAACAGGCTCTGAACGAGATGACCCAGACAGTCCTGGTCACATACGGTGACGGATCCGGCCCGAAGGTCATCCGCTCCGCCGAGAGGGTGCTGCGTCTCGTGGCACCGGACCTGGACATCATACATGGGAGGATCGGGGCGGACGCCTATGAGAACACGTCCTACGCCCTGCCTCCCGAGACAATGGAGATGATCTCCAGGGCAGATATGATCCTGTCCGGACCGGTCTGCATGGAGGGAATCAACGAACGTGACCCACTGGTCACCATCAAGAAGCAGATGGGACTCTTCCTCGACTACAGGGAGTACTATCCCCTGAAGGACGTTGATGGCTCCACAAGACTGGACACCGTGGTGATCAGTCCCACCCTGGAGAGCACCATGGACGTCTACGAGACCGAGAGTCTCGACGGAGTGGCCTCCGAGTTCTACACCGACATCGAGAGCGTCGAGAGACTCATGTCCAGAAGCTCCGACATCGCCCGCATGAAACACAGACCCAGGATAGATCTGGTCACCAGCAACTACATCTATCCGAAGAGGGAGAGGCTCATACAGAACATGTTCCTCGAGCACTTCAGGGGCACGGCCTTCCGCACCGGGATCATGTCCCTCTCCGAGACCGTGTTCACCCTGGCACACAGACCAGAGGTGCCGGACGTCCTCCTGTGCGACATCCACTCCGCGGCAAGTGTCAAAGGTGCCGCGGCAGGCATCGTCGGGGGCACAGGACTGATGCCCCAGGCCTTCTTCGGAAATGGAAAGAGCCTGTTCACGCCCGCGACCATGTTCGGCGAGGACATCCCCCACAGAAGTGAGAACCCCACATCAGCGATACTGTCCGTGGCACTCCTGCTGCTGTCGATCGGCATGGAGGACGGTTACAGAGCGGTTCGCAATGCCGTCAGGATGATGTATCGCGACGAACGCACGACCCCCGACATCGGAGGAAAGCTCACCCCCGATAAATTCACCGATGGCATAATCGACCTGGTGAAAGCCGACATATACATGTAAAACCCCAAAGAAGTGATTCTATGAAAGACACAGGACATCGCTCGACCATCGATGCGGCACTCAATTTCGAAAAGACAGACAGGACCCCCGTGAACAACTTCGCACTGGTCACCGCGGCGCGCAGCGCAGGAATCCTCGTCAAGGATGCCAGGTACACCCCGGAGGTCTCCGCCAAGGTGTCCGTAGACTATGCGATGAGGACCAAGTCCGACTTCGTGAAACCAGTTGTGGACTCACAGATCCCCTTCGCGGACCTGGGGATGGATGTCGTCTTCCCTGATGACGACTATGGAACCGTCCGCAGCAAGATGATCAACGACATCTCCGAGATCGATGATGTCGCGTTCTTCGACCCCAGGAACGTGTCGGAATGCCCCAGGTTCGACAAGTGCATCCTGCAGTCCCTCACGGAGACTGAGAAAATCCTTCCCGAGGACCTGCACATCTGCGGACTCTCCTGGGGACCCATCTCCACCGCAGGATACATCATGGGTGCCGAGGACCTCATAATGTCGATCATGATGGGCGAGGAGGAGGCCGTCCAGAAGCTGATCCTGAAATGTGCGGACTTCATAGCCGACCAGGAGAAGGCGCAGATCGATGCGGGAGCAAGTGTCATGTGGATGGCGGACCCCACGGCCTCGGAGGACCTCATCTCCCCCGACATGTTCCCTCTGGCACTGTCTGGAATCAAGAGCTGCATATCCTCCGTGAAGAAGGACTATGACGTCCCCGCCTTCCTCCATGTCTGCGGAAACACCACGGACCTCATTCCGTTCGCCCATGACGCCGGTGCGGACTGCTTCAGTTTCGACCATGCCGTCGACCCTGCGGTCGCAAGAAGTGCGGCAGGAAACAAGCTGGCACTGATGGGCAACATAGATCCAGTGAGATACATCATGAACGGCACCCCGGAGGAGATCGTGTCTGAATCCTACAAGGTCATCGAGGCCTGCGGATCCGACGGCGGACTCGTCCTCGCACCTGGGTGCGAGAGTCCCATAATGTCTCCCGACGAGAACGTGCTCGCGATGGGCCAGGCTGGAATCGACTATTGGAAACAGTGAGCAAGAATGCCGGACCGCCAGGTCCGGCAAAAAGTCTTTTCAGGATTTGTAGGCGGCGAAGACCTCTTTAGCGGCATAATCCCCGCATCTCATACGGAAGAGGTCTTCGGGCATGTCAGTCTTGCGATGGGACTCGATGAACTCGGGTTTCTCCATTATGACAGATATCAGGGTGTTGAAGTCTCCTCCGACATCCCTCGCGTGAACGAGGGGGACACCGACGACCCTGCAGATCCTCTCGCAATCCTCATCGCTGAGAACGATCTTCCCATATTCCTCGATACCGCACTGTTTTGCATAGTAATCGAGTTTCTTCTTCTGAAGCATAATGCGAGAATGTCCGACGGATTATATTAGCAAATCGAAAGAGGATGCCGAAGGAACTGAAGAATGGAGAATGGTGCAAGGGACGAGATTTGAACTCGCGGACCGCTATGGACAAGGCCCTCAACCTTGCGTCGTTGGCCATGCTTGACTACCCTTGCAGTAAAGCACCTTATCTTCAACTCCTTTATAAACTTTTGGCTTGAACATTCTTCATGATGGGGCAACAATCTTAAACAGGACAGATTATCGCGGACCGTCAATAGAGAGAGGACAGCTGACGGTAGGACATTCGTGTCCGGCTGAGGAAGTTCCCTCCTCCACGGGTAAGATGAACTGAGAAATTCAGTAAGGCGAGAGCCTTGGCAAGGGCCCAGAAACGACACAGTTCCGGTAAACAGGATGACCTGTCTGTCAGCGACGTTCCCGGAGATCTGGTGAAACGGCGACACCTCATCGGAGCAAGCTCATACAGCCGGGATGAGATACCTGCGACCGGCGGGTAGAGTGCGTTAGTTGAATGCTGTCTGAAACAGAAGGGGGGCTACTACTCTGAATTGACACTTCCCCGGTGACAACCGGGGGCATCGTTTTTTATCACTAGTAAAATACCCAGGACATGGCATTAGATCCCCGCATCAAGGTTATCGGTTTCGACATGGATGGAACCGTGATGGACACCAACGTAGACTACGTCAAGCTGGCACACGTCGTGGCTGACGAATTCATCAGCCTCGGTGTCCCGATGGATCTCATCAAGGAGGATGCCAAGACTGACTCCATGGCGGCCAGCATCGCCTGGCTCAAGGCCAACAACCCTGCATCACTGGCCGGATTCGAGGACCGCACAGGCGAACGCGCCACCGTCGTGGAGATGGAACGCGAGGCGGAGGCCAGACCGTTCGATGGCGCCAGAGAGGCGATCGAGCTTGCCATATCCAGGGGATACAGGGTGGCACTTCTCACCAGGGGAGGAAGAAAGTACGCCACCACGCTTCTGAAGAGATTCGGATACTACGACCTCTTCGAGAACATCGTCGCCAGGGACGACTACGAGTACAAGGATGCGAAGCCCAGCCCTAGATCTATCGAGCATATGACCCAGGGCATGGACGTCAGACCCGAGGAGATCCTCTACATCGGAGACGGCAAGACCGACTGGGAGACCGCCAGAAACTCCGGCACCCACTTCATCGGAGTCGAATCCGGCCATATGGACCGCTCCGCCTGGGAGGCCCTCGGAGGAAAGGACATCGTGACCATTCCCACCGTCGCCCACCTCAGGGATCTTCTCTGAATACGGCCATGACCACCTACGGACTCGGAATCGACACGGGCGGAACCTACACAGACTCCGTCATCGTGGACATGGGAACCGACAAGGTCATCTGCTTCAACAAGGCGCTCACCACCAGGCACGACTTGGTGGAGGGCATAAGGAACTCCCTCGGAGGACTTGACAGGACGTTGCTGGAACAGGTGACCCTCACATCCCTGTCGTCCACCCTTGCGACCAGCTCGGTGGTGGAGAACAAGCGCGCCTCGGTGGGTATTGTGACCATCGGGAAGGAGTTTGACGATCCCTCAAGACCGCAACATTACATCAACATCACGGGACGTTTCAGGATGAACGGCGAGGAGGAGATCCCGCTGGACCTGGACACCGCGGCGGAAGCACTTGCGAAGATGCGGGGGCACGTGGATGCGCTCGCGGTTGCGGGATACCTCAGTGTCCGCAATCCCGCCCATGAGCTGAGGATCGCGGAACTGGCCGATGAGATCCTGGGAGTGCCTGTCGTCTGCGCACACGCCCTGACCTCACAGCTCGGTTTCGCACAACGCACGGTCACAGCGGTCATGAACGCCGGACTGATACCGATCATACATGAACTACTGGACTCGGTGAAGACCGTGCTGCGTGAGTTCAACGTGTCATCCCCGCTCATGATGGTGAAGGGGGACGGCTCCCTGATGAACTCCGAGACCGCCTCCAGAAGACCCGTGGACACCATCCTCTCCGGACCAGCATCCAGCATGATGGGTGCGATGGCTATGGCGAGAGTGAAGGATGCACTGGTGATCGACATGGGCGGAACCACGGTGGATCTCGGCCTGATCCGGAACGGACTGCCCCGGATCGATGAGGAGGGGGCATGCCTGGGAGGAAGGAGGACCAGGGTCAGGGCGGCCAACGTCTCAGCCTTCGGCATCGGCGGAGACAGTCGTATACTTGTCAATGGAAGGGACATCATGCTCTCCTCGGTACGCGCGATCCCCCTCTGCATAGCTTCCCGGAAATGGCCGTCCGTCAGGGAAGCCATCCTTGAGCTCTCATCGGTGACGGATGACCGTTCCCCCGACAATGGTCTGGAGGGAGACATCCTGCAGGAGACCGAGCTCTTCACGCTTGGCGGCAACCGTTCCACGGAAGGGCTGGGTCATCTCGATGTGGCATTCCTTGGAATGCTCTCAGAAGGCCCTATGCGGGCCTCCGAGGCAGGCAGACGTCTCAGCACATCCCCCCACGCGTTCTCTCTCGCCAGAATGGAGGAGAGAGGCAATCTGATCAGGATCGGATTCACACCGACCGACGTCCTTCACGCTGCTGGAACATATGTGGAACACGACCGTGAGACCGCCCTGGTCGCCGCCGATTACCTTTCCAGGAAGTGCAATGTCCCCCTGGAAAGATTCCTGGAAATCGTTCAGGACAGGATTGTCTGCAGGATTGCATCTTGCGTGATGGAGAAGGCCATGCTGGGAGACTCCGGAACCGGAGAACTCTCCACGGAGGACAGAGCGATCATCGACCGCACCCTTCATCCCGTGTCGGAGGACTATGCCCTGCAGTTCAGACTCAGGACCCCGATGGTGGGCATCGGTGCCCCCGTGTGCACCTGGCTGCCCCCTGTGGCGGAAAGACTCGGGGCCGAACTCATACTTCCCGAACATTCCAGCATCGGAAATGCACTGGGAGCGATCTGCGGTTCCGTCGTGGAGGTCGCGACGGTGTCGATACGCGCCGATTCGGAGAACCTCTCGGAGAATGTCGGATGCAGGGTGTTCTCTGGTAAGGGGATACGCTCGTTCGACAACCAGCAGGAGGCACTTGACTTCGCAAAGGAGGAGGCATCAAGAATGGCCCTCGAGGCCGCGATCGCATCCGGAGCGGTCAACCCGGAGGTCGAGGTGTCCGTGGAGGAGACCATCGTCGAGCTCTGTTCCAATAAAAGATTCTTCCGCGGTGCCGAGGTATGTGCCAGAGCAACCGGAAAACCTGATTTCTCGTGAATCTGGAGCATTGGCCCAACGCTCCATTTCAACGTTCTTTGAAGTTTTGAAAAAAAAAGGATGAGTGCAGGTACACTGCGGGGGAAGACCCCCGCAGTGCGGAAGATTAACAGTATCCTGCTTACTCGTAACCACGGCCGAGGACGTGCTTCCTGTCCTCTGCCTTGATCTCGGTGTATCCGGTGAACTTGAACCTCTCGATGTTGTCGGAGAAGGTGCTGTCAGCGGGCATGATCTTCTTGACGGTCTGCATGAGCTTGCTTGCGAATCCCATGAGTCCGTGGCTGAGGTTGATTCCGAACTTGGTGGAACCGCAGACGACGTGTCCAGGGTTCATGACGTCGTGGGGATCAACGAAGGTCTTGAGTCCCCTCATCAGTGCGACGGTGTTGGCGTCGTGGAGGTTGTCAAGGTTCCATGCGAAGAAGATTCCGAGTCCAGTGGTCCTTCCTCCGTAGAGGGTTGCCCTGTCACCGAGGTAGAAGTTGAATCCGAATGCGAGCATTCCGGTCATCATCTCGTTGTCCATGAAGTAGTAGGGCATGAAGAGGGTGGTCTGAAGGTCGACCATGACTCCGATGACTCCTCCCATCTCCATCTTCATTGCGTCGAATCCCTTGTAGGACTCCTCGACGAACTGTCCCCAGCACTTGGCGGGAACGATGACCTCTGCGGGGATCTCTCCGACTCCGACCTTCCTGGCCCTGAACTCGTAGCAGCGCTCGTCCCACTCGTGTGCGGCGATCTCGTCTGCGATCCTCTTTCCACCGACCTCTGCGACGATGGTATCGACGTCCGCGATCTCCATGTCGACGTAGTTCTGTGCTCCCTGGAAGGTGCAGCAGAGGAGGTTCTTGACGGCGGGTGCGTGGCATCCTGCGCGCCTCTGGTTCTCGAAGTGGTTGGCATCGGACCAGGCGATGTGGAGGGGCTTGACGCTTGCGTGTGCGAGGATCTTCTGGATGACGGGGTTGGCGTCAACGAGGTTCTCGAACTCGGATGCGACGGGCTTGGTGACTCCCATGGGGTGGATCCTGAAGGGGACGACTCCGAACATACCCAGGGTTCCCTCGCTTCCCTCGAAGAACTGGTTGAGGTTCAGTCCTGCGTGGTAGTCGCCCATGTTGTTGTATCCAGTGTTGACGACATCTCCGTTGGGGAGGACGACCTCCATGTTGAGGACGTTGTCCTTTGCGGATCCGTACTTGTAGGAACCGATACCCATACCGTTGGTGGCGAGCCATGCTCCGATGGTTCCAGCGGGGAAGGAGGAGGGGTAGGATCCGACGATGAATCCTTCCTTCATGCATGCGTCGAGGGCTGCCTTCCAGGTTGCTCCGGCCTGCACCTTGACGACCATGTTCTCCTTGTCGACGACGACCTTGTTCATCTTGGAGGAACAGTCGACGACGATACCGCCACATGCGGGCTGGGAACCGCCGAGACCCCAGGTGGAGTTTCCGCGGGGGGTTGCTGCGACACCGTGCTTGTATGCGACCTTCATGATGGCTGCGAGCTGTGCGGTGCTGGTGGGCCTGACGACGACCTCAGGCATGTTGTTGAATGCGAGTCCTGCCATCTTGGGGAGGGGTGCGAGATCGTGGCAGTAGAGGAGTGCCTCCTCTCCGGCGACGTTGACGTTGTCCTTTCCGCAGGCCTCGACGAGCTTGGCGAGGACCTCGGAGTCGCACTGACGGGGGAGCTTGTCTCCGGCCTTTACGAATGCGGATGCGTCGGGGTTCTTGAGGAATCCGGTGAGGTCCCTCATGAACTTGGCGGTGGGTGCGTCGTGGATCTTCTCGAGGTTTCCATCTGCGAAGGTCCATCCGCATGCCTTCCTTCCACCGCAGTCTGCGATGGCCTTCTTCATCAGCTCGACATCGCTGTTGAGGACAAGTGCGGTGTACCTGTCGAGAACGATGACGTAGTTTGCGGAGACCTTTGCGATGTCTGCGAGGGGGATGATTGCCTTGTAGACGTTGTCTGCGTTGGATCCCTTCTTTGCATCGGACCTCTTTCCGCCGACCTTCTCCATGATGGCGTCGGTCTCTGCGATGTCCTGGTCGACGAAGTTCTCGGCTCCCTGGTAGTCCATGAAGACGATGACCTTGTCAGCCTCGACCCTCATGGTGAACTTGACGGGTTTGAGGTTGGGGTGGCGTGCGATCTCCTGGATTGCGGGTGCGACCTCTGCGAGTCCGCCTGCGACCTCGTAGGTGACGAACTTGGTGACTCCTGCGGGGAATGCCTTGATGGTGACTGCGGTGATGATTCCGATTGCTCCCTCTGCACCGGAGAAGATCTGGTTGAGATTGTATCCGGACATGTATGCACCGATGTTGTCGTATCCGGTCTCGACGACGGTTCCGTCCTGGAGGACTGCCTCGATGTTGAGGACGTTGTCCTTGGCTGCTCCGTACTTGTAGGTTCCGAATCCGAAGGTGTTGGCTCCTGCCCACTCGCCGACGGTGACCTTGCGGGTGTGGATGGGGTAGGATCCGACGACGAGTCCCTGCTCGCCTGCGGCCTTGATGATGTCGCTGTAGCGTGCACCGGCCTTGGCCTTGATCGCGTAATCCTCGCGGACGACCTCGATGGTCTTCATCTGCTCGGAGAATTTCACGGTGATGGGGGTGTTTCCGCAGGTTGCTGCGACGACCTTTGCCTCTTTGGCGATCTTGGTGACGGCGGCGACCTCTTCGGTGCTCGAAACGGTGACGATGACACCGGTCTCAGCGGTCTTTACGTTGTCAACACCGACAACGGCGTTGAGTGCATTGATGACCTCGACATCGAGTGCGCAGTTCTTGTTGTTGCAATCCATGTTAATCTTCCTCCAAACCGCCAAATGGCAGTAGGATTATACCAGCAGGTAGGCTCTTTAATATATTAAAGGTTGGGGAGAAAGGGACGTCAGAAATGACGCTCCAGAACACATCTGGCCAGCACGTCCTCCTTGACCTTCTCCGACACCCTGAAAAGATGTGTCCGACAGGTGCAATCCGAGCATCCGAATCCATCCATCTCCGGCTCCCCTCCGAGGGATTCGACGGCATGTGCCAGATCGCATTCGGGTATGAAGTCGGGGTAGGATTCCCACGCCTCCGAGCACGCGCAGCGGGTGGTCAGGTGGTCTATGTGCCACTTCAGCTTCTTCTCACGGGCCAGATGGCGTCCGAGACGCTGATCCAGACCTGCCATCGCACTGCCGACATAGCAGTATGTGCCCGCCCTGAAAAGGTGGGGGCCCCTGGCCCCGATGGAAATCGTTTCGTCACGTTCCAGAATGATGAAAAGGGCGTAGGTGCCCTTCCTGACACTCATTGAACGGCCTTCAGAGAGTCCTCGTAGGCCACCTGGGAACGGGTCTTGATGCGAATCAGCATGCTGCTGTCGTTGATCTTGGACGGTGCGATGACACACACGTCTCCCAGACGGCGTCCGTACACGAGCATGTTCTCGATCTCCTCGTGGTACTCCTCGTAGGAGATCTTCGCGCGCAGTCCGTCGAGGTGCATGACGATGGGCGCGGGTCTGAGACACATGTCGATGGGAGGATAGTTCTCGAGAAGGGCCTTGATCTCGGAGGGATGCACGAACGGCGGATCCTCCTCGAGGGACCTCTTCTTGTCGGCGAGGATCTCCTCCACGCGGTCGGAGACCTCCTCCAGCTTGGCGCGGTCCTCGGAGTCCCTCATGCGCGAAGCCTTCCTTCCGACACCGTGGACGATGGCGTCGCATGTCTCCTCTATGCCCTCGGGCTTCGGTCCGCACATGAGCACGGTGGGGACGTTGATCTTCCTCACGAGCAGGTCGGCCTTGGTCTCCACGCAGGACTTGAAGTTGCCGAGCATGAAGACGCAGGCATCGTACTCGTCGATGATCGAGGTCTCCTCCAGGGATATCTGGGATGTGTTCTTCCCCCTTCCACGGGCGAGTCCCATGACCACGGTGACGGCACCGCATCTCCTCAGGTACTCCGCCACATCGCAGATCGGATGGGGCATGTGATGACGTCCCAGGGTGGGCCCGACGACGGCGATCTCGGTACCTGCGAGAGGCACCTCCTTGACCTGTCCCCCGATGTCCTTGCAGAGAGCCTCCACGACCTTCCTGTCCTCGGAGGGGATGGACATCGTGACGGTGAGCATCTGCGCGCTGCGGGTCTTCATAAGGACCACACCGCCGACATCCTCTATGAGCTCGAACAGCTCATCGGAACGATAGATTCCTCCGTCGTACATTATGACCTCATACATCGATCTCACCTCCGTTCTGCATGGAATCGTGAACCTTTCCTGCGACATCCAGCATGTCCTGTGTCATCCTCTCCTCGGTCGCGACGACGGTGATCACGTCGTTTCCGGTGAGGGTGCGCCTGACCCTGATGCCCTCGGGAAGCACCCTGTTGAGCGCACCCAGGACCTCCTTCACGGGCTGCTCCTGGGATTCCACGTTGATGTCGTCGACCTCGAAGGAAGTCTTGGCCCCCCTCACGGAGATGTCCAGCCTGTCGATCTGCTGGACGTTGTCCCTTCCGTACCTGTGCCAGAGGGCCGTAAGGATGCCAGGCGCGTACATCTCGTCGGAGATGCTGACATACACCACGTCACGCTCGGACCTGGTGGACGCGACGGCCCCGATGGTCCTTGCCGAGGGGATGGTCTTCATCCTGACCGAGACCACGAAGAGCGGTACCTCCGGCCTCAGCAGGAGGTAGGACTTCTCGATGGCCGCCAGCTTTCCGACGTCGTTCATCAGCTCCCCGTAGAGCGCCTTGTAACGTTCACAGCCGTATTCGTCGGGACCGGTGACCACAATATCTGCTGCCATGGTCCAACCTCAGAGACAGCCGGAACTCAGCAGTGCTCCGCCAACGGCTCCGATGTACTGGGAATCGGGAGGCACGATGGGGGGCTCTCCGAGAACCTCTCCGATGGCCTTGACGAGACCCGCGTTGAGGGATGTTCCACCGACCTGGATGATGGGGTGCCTGACATCGACCTCCTGCAGCTGCTGCTCGTAGACCTGTTCGGCGACGGAGTGGCATGCCGCGGCCGCGACATCCTCGAAGGTCTTTCCCGCACCGAGAGTGGTGACGAGGTCCTGGATTCCGAAGACGGAACAGTAGGAGTTCATCTTCGCATTGAGCCAGTTACCCTTGACGGCGTAGGATCCGAGGTCTCCGATCTCGACCTTGAGCCTCCTCGCGGTCATCTCGAGGAAACGTCCGGATGCTCCCGCACAGATTCCTCCCATGGTGAAGTTGTCGGGGACTCCGTCCCTGACGGTGATGGCCTTGTTGTCCATTCCTCCGATGTCGATGATGGTGGCCTCTCCCCTCTGCCTGTCCGCGAGCCAGACGGCTCCCTTGGAGTTGACAGTGAGTTCCTCCTGCACGAGCTTGGCCTTGAAATGGTCCCCGAGGGTGAAACGTCCGTATCCGGTGGTTCCCATGGCCTCGATCTGCTTGTACTCGATTCCGGCCATCTTCATGGCCCCCTCGAGGACCTCGGTGGCACACTGGACGACATCTCCTGACGGGGTCCAGGCCTTACCGATGATCTTGTTGTTCTCCATGATCACGCACTTGGTGGTGGAGGAACCGGAGTCGAGTCCGGCGGTGATTCCGGTCTGCCTCTCCCTTGCGAGGAGTTCCTTCCTGGAGACGATGGTGACGAGCGCCTCCATCCTGGTCAGGAGCTGGGACGCCTTGAGCCTCTCGGTGAAGGAGTAGGTGACGACGGGGAGACGGGTGTTCTCCTGGATGAACCTCCTGAGCTCGTTCCTCACGAGCGCGGCCTCCGCACACCTGAAGCAGGTGGTGATGAAGACTGCGTCGGCCTCGTACAGTCCGTCGGCGAGACTGACGGCACGGGCGATCATGAGCTGGAGCTGGGGGGACTTGGGGGTGAATCCGAAACGTTCCAGAGCGGCCTTGACCTGGTCGTAGGAGACGTCGGGGTAGACGATCTTGGCTCCGACGGAACGGGCCGCGGATTCGATCTCATACTGGACTCCGCTGTACTCGGTACCGCAGGAGAGCTGTGCAATTCTAATTGTCATTCTTTCAGGCCTCCGAGGAAGTCTTTGATCTGTCCCACCATCGTCTTTGCCTCCTCCTCGTTGGTGGGGTATTCGATGGTGAGCACGGGGATTCCGCGTCTCTTGATGCGGTATTTCGCAAGTTCGTTGGAACGGTCGCATCCGACACATCCGAAGCTGAAGGGAGGGTTGTCGATGATGATGGCGGCATCGGCGGCCTCGATCATCGGCCCCCAGATGGCGAGCCTTCCCCTGATTCCGGAGGGGACCTCGACACCTGCGTACTTCAAACCTTTGACGACATCGTCAAGGGTCACGTTCATCGGAGGCATATCCACCTCGATGTTGTCGACTTTTTCCTGAATGAGTGCCATGGAGCTCAGGGGCTCATGACCGAACCTCTCCACGAGATCGAAGAGGATCATGCTGTTGGGGGGATCTATGAAGATTTTCATCTGTATGCCTCGCTGATTTCCTTCAATTCCTTGACGGGAAGGGGTTTCTTCTCCGCAGGGACGACATAGTCGTTGTCACCTGCATCGAAGGCGTCCAATGCGGACTGGATCAGGGGGAGACACTCCCACTCGGCCTCGAGCTGGGCGAATCCGGGCCTGGTACCGTGCTGTGCGCGGCACCTGCGCGGATCTCCGGCGGGATATCCCCTGACCTTGGAGAAGACCTCGTTGCGGTATTCGGAACGCACCTTCTCCATTACGATTTTCATTGTGTCTGCATCGCACTCCACGAGACATCCGTAACAGGTCTCCTTGACGCTGACGTTGGCGGCCATGGTCTGCACGTTGCGCACCAGCTGTTCAGGGGTGACCATGGAGTCGGGAGAGATCATCAGCAGCCTGGTGATTCTTGACTGGCTCATAGCTTGGCCTCCGTGACGTAGATTATCTGCTCGTCGTCGAGGATCTCCATGTCGGCGAGATTGCCGTGGAAGGTTCCGACGATGTTGGTTCCGTAGGCCTCCTCTCCGGTGGGTCCGTACTGCTTGCTGTCCTGCAGCCTGATTCCTATCAGTCCGTGATGGTGCCTGGACTGGTTGGTAACTCCGATCTCTCCCTTCTTGCACTTCTTGAAGGGCTCCTGGGGATAAAGGTCCTGGGACCTCGCCTCGTCACCGAAGAAGGTCACCATGGGGGAGCCGGGGAAGGAGAACTGGACCTTCAGCTGTCCGATGGGCTTGTGGCTGAGTCCCGTGACCTTCTTGAAGTAGTGCACGGTGCGTTCGTCCTCGGCCTTGATGGTTATACGGTAGATCTGGTCCTTCGAGACACCAATGGTCTCCACCTCGCCCTTCCTGAGGGCATCCATCGTCGCCTCCGGACCCTGGTCGACGATGATGGCCGAATCCGAGGTGTCTCCCGACCTGATTTGCCTGACACCGTACTTCTCGAGGAACTTCTGTCCCTCTGCCTGGGTCATTCCGACCGAGAGGATCCTGGGAGGATCGGTCTCGACAGTCACAATGTCGCCCTCCTGCGCTCTGGACACGAGTGCCATTCCCCTGACGACCGTTCCAGCGGAGTTGAGGGCGGGGGACAGCTGTCTCCTCTCCTTGTAGACCATAATGTGGCCCTTTCCGACCCCGGAGCTCCTCACGGTGACCGCTCCGACGTCACGGACCGCACAGGACTCCGCGGAGATGTCGACATCCATGTCGTCCCTGCAGCCCATGAAGGTTCCGGTTCCCTCGGACACCTTGAAGTATCCCTTCGAGGCAACCACGAGGATCTGCTCCGCGGACCTGGGCGAGTCGACATCCAGCTTGACGAGGATGCCCGTGCTGACGGAATATCCGTCCGCCATCGGATAATCCAGGTCCTTGGTGATGACGACATTGTCCTGACTGGTCTCCGAGACGACGGGGTGGCTGCCGGCGCCCGTTCCACCCTCCTTGCTACCCCCCAGGAGGTGCCTTCCCACGGTGATCTTTCCGATCTTTCCGGAACCAGCGCCGTAGCTCTTCTGGAACGCGGACTTGGCGACCATTATGTAGGTGGTCTCGTTGTCGTTTCCTCCGAGCGAGAAGAACACCTCGTAGCGCCTGTAGTGTCCAACATCCTTGCTGGGTGCGATGTCGGTGGGGAACGAACCGAACGCGGTCAGCTCCTTGTTGGCCCATCTGACGTTTGATCCCCTGATGTCGTCCACGAACCTCCTGAAGAGCTTCGCCTCGGGCGTGTCATAGAGGTGGAGCACCATCTCGCCCACGGTGGTGACGATGCTGAAATCGTTGGTCACCTCGGTGACCTTGTCGGTGGACAGATGGATGGAGACGGAGGAACCCTCGACATAGCGTTCTCCTGCGATCGCCTGCTTGAGTGTCGCACCCTCCTTCAGCTCCTTCGTCCTTCCGTTGACCGTCACCTTCATTCGGATTCCTCCCTGGGAAGGATCTTCTGTAGCTTGGACGCGATCTCGTCGAGCTTCTCCTGCGGACAGGTGACTCCCCTGACGACTCCGGTGACGATGTCCTCGATGGTTCCGAGGGTTCCGATGTTGTCGTCATCGGGCATGACGTCACGTGTCTTCACACCGATGGCCGCGAAGTCCTCGAAGTCCACGGGGCACTGCGCCACAACGACGGCGGGGATGTCCACGTTCCTGAGGATGAGCCTGGCCTTGTAGGTGATGTGGTTCCTGACGTTTCCCAGGTGGATCAACGCCACCTTGTACTGCCTGATCCTCTCGACCTCGATGGGATCCAGTCCGAACCTGGATCCGGTGGTGACATCGGGTGCGTCGGTAGGAACCCCTGATCCCGAGTTCACTACCAGCACCGATGCGTTGATGCCGACCTCCCTGAGTGCGTAGGTGATCTCGCACACGGGCTTCGTGATGTGCCTCCTGCCGGGACCCATGGCGATGACGCAGACGTCCTTGCCGCTCTCGGAGATGGTGGCCCTCTGTGCCAGACCTCCTCCGACTCCCAGCCCCTGGGCGTCCCTGCACTCCACGAAGCTCAGATGCCTTCCGATCTGCTGCTTCATTCACAGACCTCCCGATTCATTCCATCGGGTTTCTGAGCTCGTCGAACTTGGCGATCATGTCATCGGGAGTTCCGATGTCGACCACCTTTCCGTCCTTCATGAAGCAGGCACGGTCACAGCAGTTCCTGACGAAGTCCATATCGTGGCTGACGACGATGAAGGTCTCGCCGAGGGTCTCCCTCGCACGGAGGACGGACTTGGCCACGATGACCTTGGTGATGGGATCCATGGTTCCGGTGGGCTCGTCGAGGATGACGATCCTGGGCTCCTTGATGAGGACCTGTGCGAACGCAATCCTCTGGCACTCTCCGACGGAGAGGGTGTCGGGATATGCCTCCAGGACCCTGTTGACGTCCTTCTTCTCGAAACCGACGCTGATGAGGACCTGGATGGCCTTCATGCGGGCGAGCTCCGCAGGCATGTTGATTCCGATGGAGGTGGAGAGGTTCTGCAGAACGGTGTCGAAGGGATAGAGGGTGTACTCCTGGTGAAGAACACCGATGTAGGGCGTGGCACGGCCCTTGTTCTCGAAACCGTCCTTGGACATGTCGATCCAGTCATCTCCGATCCTGACCTCCACCTTTCCCTTGGTGGCATTGGAGAGACCCGCGATCATCCTGGAGGTGGTGGTCTTTCCAGCACCGGAGAATCCCACGAGTGCGAAGCACTCCCTCTCGTTGATGGACAGGTTGACGCCGTCGACTGCCTTGACGACTCCCCTGGACACAGAGAAGAAGTGCTTCTGTGCATCGGTGAGTCTCACGAGCTCGTTTCCGATGTCGGTGATCTCCGCCCTCTCGAACTTGTATCCCTCCATGAACTTGGAGGTGATCTCCTTGGGCTCACCGGCCATCTTGGTGACTCCGCCCTCGAGCCAGTATGCGGTTCCCGCCATCTCGTCGATTGCCTCGGGCCAGTGGGAGGTGAACACCATGCAGATGTTGTGCTCCTTGACGTACTCGACGAGCTTCTTGTGGATGATCTCGGCGGTGTAGGGGTCGAGCGTACCAGTGGGTTCGTCCGCGAGGAAGAAGAGGGGATCCTTGGCGAGCTGCCTGGCGATGACGATCCTCTGCTTCTCTCCACCTGAGAGGTCCCTTGCGATGTGCATGGTCCTGTGGCTCATGTTGACGAACTCGAGAAGGCTGATGGCCTTCTCGATCCTCTTGGGAGTGTTCTCGTCGAGTGCCTCGAGGACGTTCTCGATGACGGACTTGTCACCGAAGAGTGCGAAGGTCCTCTGGAGCATGATGGCGACTCTCGCCCTGATTGCCTCCCTCAGGGGGTCGTACTCCTTGAGTGACCAGAAATCGATGTCCACGGGATCCATGTCCCCTCCGCAGGAGGAGCAGTGGGTGCCCTCCACGGGAAGACCGAGTGATCCGCAGCGGACGCAGCGGTTCATGTGATACACAACACGTCCCGAATCAGGAGCGTATTCAGAGTTTCCTCTGAGCATGTGCAGGAGAACGCTCTTACCGGAACCGCTCTTACCGATGATTCCTGCGATCTGTCCGGTTTTGACGACAGCGCTGAAATTATCCAGAACGGTTTTTCCGTTGAACTTTTTTGTAACGTTCTCGATCGTGATCAGATCGACCGAAGATGTCATACGGGCCAATCAACTAATCACTATTTAGCGGTGCCCATTTTAACAATAATAAAGAATTGCACAAATCTACTATATCCGTTAACCTGGTCCAGGATCGACCCGAAATCCGCATGGGCGGATTGCATCCAGCATTTATGGATCTGCGATAGGACATACATCCATCCATATGAAACGAATTGTAATTTACAAGTTGAAACTTGTTTGAAAATCTGTCCTGAACCATCGAATGTGTGAAAAACTTGAAGGAGACTTTCAACCCAAGTGTAATATTCTTACCTAAATGTAATCAATAGGTTTATACATTGGATGGATACATAACCATCCAATGGCACTTAACGACTCCCGCCCCCGCATGGGCGGACCTATTCCGAAATTCAACGAATACCACATCTGGAAGACCCTGTACTGTCTGAACAGGGAATCACCCATCGGACGTAAGAAACTGGCAACATTGCTGGATATCGGAGAGGGCAGCACCAGGACCATTCTCTCACTTCTTCAGGAGAATGGAAACATCCTGATCAGGAAGAACGGAGTGTCACTGACGCCCGAGGGAAAGAAGATCTGGAACGGAGTGGCGATGAACGTCTCGCCCATCTCCGTGGAGACACTCACCATCGGCAACATCAACTGTGCAGTCCAGGTGCCCCAGGCCGCCAACAAGGTGAAGTTCGGATGCGAGGAGAGGGACCATGCCATCATGTCCGGTGCGACCGGTGCCACCACCCTGATCTACTCCAACGGAACCATCATGTTCCCCGGAAACGACTATCCTCTGGACAGCAAGTCCGACAAGGCCATCAAATCCACATTCAAACTTTCGGAAGGGGACGTCATCATCATCGGAACCGCGGAATCCCTCGCAGCTGCCGAGGAGGGAGCAGTCACCGCAGGACTCAAGCTCCTCGGAGGCCTTCGCACCACCCACGAGGAGGTGCCCCAGGAGAGTAGCCTCAGCTCCATAAACGAGCTCCTGGCTATGTCATTCATGATCCATGACCTCGTTGGAGGGCTCCCCGTCTGTGCCAAGAGCAAGGACGACCTCGGAATCCGCATCGAGAACGGTGCCGTCGTGGACAATGCCTACACCGGAGCCGTCCTCGAGGAAGTGCTCAAGGTCGGAACCACCATCAGGAGGATCGCCACCTCCGGACCCTACAAGGGAATCAGGGTCATCGTCACACCCCTCGAGGTCAACAACAAGGTCGTTGCCGCCATCGGTGTCGTGGACATCAGGACCATGGCCGGAGTCAGCAACCTCATCCGTCTTCACGAAGACGACGACCTCTGACATCATTTTCCAGCCGTGTGGAGACACACGGCACCATCTTTTCAAACAACCAGACTCCGGATTCGGAAGTCTGGCACATATCTTCTGAACGGAACCCTCCAGTTCCAACCAGATGCTCAAAAAAACAAAACAATAACCCTGCCCGAAGGCAGGTAAGGGGTTTGAGGAAGGAGAGGTTCATCCTCCTCCGGAGGGCATCATCTCGGTGATGTCGACTTCCTTCTCCATTTTGTTGAGGTCCTCGACAGAGGCGGTGCCCTTGAACTTGGATTCCTTCTCCTTGAAAGAGACGATCTTGTACTCCGAGGGGTCCGCGGGCTCGAGGTTGTCGATCACATAGTAGAGGTTGGTCTTGTCCAGTTTGACCCAGACCTTTCCATCGATCTCCTTGGTGTCGACGACCTTTCCGACCGTGGAGGTCGGTTTGTACTTGACTATGTCTCCTTTCTCCATTACGCGTTCATCCCTTGATGACTGCAGTCCTCTCTCCGG
>JAKSHU010000001.1 GCA_024399175.1 archaeon | reverse complement strand
CTCTCGTTCTTACCATTCTCAACTTTGCTTTCATCGCCGTCGCCATCGTCGCCGAGATCTTCGTCGCGATCGCGAACGGGGATCCCTCTCCCTTCGAGCAGTTCTCGATCGTCCTCGCGGTCATCGCCGCGCTCTCTTCCCTCGCCTACCTCTTCGGCGGCGCGAGCAAGAATGAGGCGGAATACTACAAGGCGTTCGCCCTTTGCTTTGCTCTCTCCGGCCTGTCCGAAGACACACTCGTCGGGGCTGATGCCGGGGTTGCATCCGTAGTATTCGAAGAAGAAGGGTCTCTCTTCGCCGGTTGCATCGTTGACTGCGGTAAGGGAGTGCCACCACCAGTCATATCCCTGTTTCTTGTATTTTCCAGTGAGCATGCAGCGGTTGCGCACTTCGTCGTATTTGTTGAACATCGTCGATCACCGTATAATGGGTTAATTGATAGTCGTTTAACGACTCTATATCTTATAGAATATGCTGTGTATCGATTCGACAATCTGCGAACCTATACGCTATCAACGAATGCAGTTGGCACTCAGTGTTTATGTTTGAGAATCGTAGTGGGCTGACGGTATTCCTTTCCGTCGCTGTCTCCGTATGCATATGCCAGCATTCCTGCCCACAGTGCCACGAAGGCGATCGCGGTAGGTTCGTAGATTACGAACGGGATGGTGAAGCACATAACTGCGAGAACCACGAACATGACCTGGGTGAGGCGGATGTATATCCTCCTCCTGATGAAGAATCCGCTTCTGAGTGCAAGGAGGATTCCGGCCGCCATGATGAACATGAATGTGAACGCGGTGTACCTGTGAACCAGGCCGAACCTCTGGTCGACGAAACCGACACCGATGAGCCAGACCATCGCGTAGATAGTTACGAGCGCATATTTGCGACTGACTCCGTCCTCGGTACGGTAGATACTGATGCATTCGATGATCCACAGAAAGCCGGGGACGATGCAGATGCCCCAGCTGAAGAATATGGAACCGAGAAGGCTGTCAGAAACCCCGAGGTTAGATAATGCGGAGTCTCCCAGAACCCATTCACCGTCTAATACGGCGGATATGAACCAGCAGATGAATATCATCGCAGAAGCAGCCATGCCGATGTAGGAACAGTGTTTCTTAGAGGGGTAGTTCATCCGGTCACCTTTCAAATTCCTATCTGCTGACTGTATTTATCTGTATGCGAAGGGCGCTTTGTCCGGTCTTACGGAAGCATGAGGAAGAGCACCAGGCCGGTGATGACAAGGCCGTCGACAGCACCTGCGACAAGCTGTGCGGGAGTATGCTTCCTGAGGACGTAGCGTGCCCAGCAGATCATCGGGAGCATAAGATAAAGCAGAAGTCCCCAGGGGAAGAATGCGACGGAGATTGCCATGTTGACACCTACTGTTCCCACTGCATGAAGGCTTATCTTCCAGTAGGGGCTGATAAGCAGGAACGAGAATGTAACGAGAACATAGCAGACCATCAGGGCGAATATGAGCCTGGGTGCGTCCGCCAGCCAGAGTGCAACGGCTCCGAGGACATAGGATATGTCACCCAGAAGCAGGGGCATGAACCTGTCCTCCTTCTTCGCGATGTCTCCGTCCTCGTTATGGAACTTCTTGGAATAGAACAGCACCTCGATGATGGGGAATATGCATCCGAAGAACACACAGATTCCGTACATCGTGAGGAATTCCGTCAGGGAATCGCATACGAGGCATACAATTGCGTAAAGGATTATGGAAATTACCTGCGGCTGTGTGACGACAGAGACGATCCTGGCGATCCTGCGGGTCCTGTCGGATATGGTGCCTTCGTACAGGTGGGTGGGATCATGCAGCGTGATCAATCCGTTTCCTCCAAAACCTTGGAGATCTGTTCCTTCGTCTGTTCGAAGGTTCCGCAGTTGTCGATGAGGTGCCAGTTGTCGGGAATGAACATGAGCATCTTGTTCCTTGTCTTGGAAAGGGATTCCATGTTCTCGAAGGCTTCCAGTTCCTCTCCCCTCTCGGTGATGCGTTTCATCGCCGATTCTGGGGTGATATCGATGAAGAACTTCCTGTCCGGTTCGGGCAGAATGATTTTGAAAATTCTGTATGTCAGTCTGCAGAGGCATTTGGGGACATAGGAAACGGCCATGATGTACCTGACGAAGATGAAATCATCATACTCACCTGATTTCCTCATCTTCTTCATCACTCTGATCGAGTGGAAAACATCCCTGATGTAGTACATGGTCGTCATGAGCTTTGCGAAGGTTCCGTCCTTCAGGAGCCATGCGGCTTCCTTGCGCCCTACCTTGGTGTCCCTGTTCGGATGGGAGAGAAGGAGTACCCTGCGTCCTCTGGACTCAAGCTGTCCCTTTATGAATTCCGCGGCGCTGGATTTGCCGCAGCCATCCATTCCGTCCACAACGTACCACATGATATGCCTCGGTATTGTACCCGTATCGTCGAACAGGATTATAATGGTGAGTCGGAAAATCAGCTCTTTCTGATCTTTCCTTTGTCCAAAGCGTCCTGGAATCCGGGCATTTCCGAGGGAGTGATGGCGATCCTGTCACCTTTTGCGTACTTCTTCCTGGTTGCCCAGTTGGTGAAAGGTTCGACACAGCGGTACATGGTTGCTTTCTCCGCCATCTTGACGGGTTCGGGGGCACCCTTGAGGTCGGTGTAGTTTCCGTTGTGGCAGACAGCCTTGCCTTTTCCGACTTCTATGACCTTGTTGCAGACATTGTCGAGGAAGTACCTGTCGTGGGTGACGGTGATGACGACACCATCGTACTCGGCGAGGGCCTGCTCCAGCATGTGCTTGGAGTTGATGTCCACGTAGTTGGTGGGCTCGTCGAGGATGAGGAGGTTGGTCTCGCCGTGCATCATGATGCAGAGTGCGACCTTGGCCCTCTGTCCGCCGGACAGCTGGGACATCTGCTTGGTGACGTTCTCGCCGGTCAGGAGGAACTGTGCCAGCATGTTCCTGGCCTCAGATCTCTTGTCGGGTCCGATGACGTGCAGGAGCTGCTCCTCGGCGGTGAGCTTGAGGTCTAGTCCCTCGTGCTGCTGGGAGTAGTACCCTATCTTGGCGCCGGGTGCGATCCACATGTCCCCGGTGACGGGGAGCTCCCCGAGGATGGCCTTGAGGAGGGTGGACTTTCCGGCCCCGTTGGGTCCGAAGATTCCGATCTTGTCCCCCTTCTGGATGTCGAGGTTAATGCCGGAGAGGATGGTCCTGTCGCCTCTCGCGATCGCCACGTTCTCCGCCATGAGCACGTTCTTTCCGGACTTCTGGGCGGCGGTGATCTTGATGTTGATGTCCCTCTGCTCGTCGGGCCTCTCCTTCTCCTCGATCTTGGAGGCCATCATCATGCGGGTCTTGTAGGTGGCCATGTAGCGGCGGGCGTCGTGCGACATCGCCTCGATGAGCGCTTCCTGCTTCTTCTTGGCGTCAGTGTACCTCTCGTATTCTTTCATCTGCCTCTCGAGGGCCATGTTCTTCTTCTCGACGTACTGGGAGTAGTTGCCCTTGTACTCGAGGGACTTGCCGTTCTCGATCTCGAGGACCTTCAGGGCGATCCTGTCGAGGAAGTACCTGTCGTGGCTCACGATGACGACAGCGCACTTGGAGGAGAGGATGGAGCGCTCCATCCACTCGATGGTGCTGATGTCGAGGTGCGAGGTGGGCTCGTCCATGAAGATGAGGTCGCAGTCGGAGGTCTGGACGGAGGTCCTCGCCATCATGACCTTTGACTTCTCTCCTCCGGACAGGCTTCCCATCTCCCTGTCCAGATACTCCTCTGGGAAGTTGACCTGCCTGAGGATGTCCAGAAGCTTGTCCCCGACCTCGTCGTTGAACTTGGCGATCTTGTTCTCCAGCTCCGCGCTCTCCTCGGCGAGCGCGTTCCAGTCGATGTCCCCTCCGCTGTTGTAGAGCTCGTCGATCTCCGCCTGGCGGCGTTTGATGTTCTCCACGTAGGAGTAGGACTCCTCGAGGACCTCGCGGACGGTCTTTTCGTCGGGGATGTCCACGAACTGTTCCATGTATCCGATCCTGTCCGTCCTGCGGGTGATCTCCCCGGTGTCTTCCTTCTCGAGTCCCAGGAGGATCTTGAGGAAGGTGGACTTTCCCGCTCCGTTGGCCCCGACGAGACCGATGCGGTCACCCTCGTTGATCTGGAGGCTGACATCGGTGAGGACTTTCTGGGGGCCGAACGATTTCGAGACGGACTGGGCTTTTATCAACATGGGAATCGGACGGAGGAAGGCCTCCTGTCTTTTATGCTGTTCGCAGGGTTCCTCCCCGTTTGAGGTCCGGGGCGGTCCCCGCTGACTGGTTGTATATAATGTTCTGCCCGGGAAGGGGTCCGACATCCACGCGGCGGATGCGGGAGGAACGCAGGAGGGCCGTCACGTGGTGAATGGCTCCCGTGCGCGAGATAGTACTATATAATGGGAAAGCTACCGCCCTTGACGTTCAAAATGCTTAGTGCATTACATTTACAAGAAGGCGACCTTTCGTGAGCGATTCCGAACTATACATAGCTCTGCTGCTGTTGCCTGCCTTGATCGGTGCCGTGGCCACCCTTTTGCCCGGCAAGAAGATCCTCATCTCCCGCATCTCGCTGGTCCTCTGCGCGGTCTCCTGCGTCGTCGGTGCCCTTTCGTACACCGCGGCCTACCGCCTCCCCCTCGAGAGCATGTCCCTCGACATCGGCCCCCTCGTGGGCGGATACTCCGTGTCCTTCGACAGTCTCTCCACCGCGATGATGTCCATGTCGTCCATCGTGTACCTCCTCACCCTGGTGCACCTGCTTTCATGTCCCGAGAGATGCGAGAAGGGCAACTGCGGCTTCATCTGTCTGCTCTTCATGGCGGTCATGCTCGCCATGTGTGCGAACTCCATCATCCTCCTGCTCGTGGCGTGGGAGATGGTCACCCTGACCACCTTCCTCATGACCAAGGGCAGCGACGAGGTCTACAGGTGGAGGTACTTCACCATCACCCACTTCGGAGGACTCATCATCATGTGCGTCTTCGGGGCGCTGTGGTACCTCTACGGCACCTGCGACCTCTCCGCGATGACCGGACTCGGTGTAATCACCGACGGACTCGTCTCCGCGGGACTCATCCTGCTCCTCTTCATCGGATTCGGGACCAAGCTCGGACTCGTGCCCTTCCACGCGTGGATGCCCGACCTCTACAGCACCGCGCCCGTGCACTCCGTGACCCTGCTCTCCACCGTCTGCTCCAACGTGGCCATCCTCCTGCTGATGAAGTCCACGTTCCTGTGGATCGGGGTCCCCGACAACACCTATCTGCCCATCGTCATCCTGACCCTCGCCGCCTTCGGGTCCGTGTGGGGTGCGATGGAGTCCCTCATCCAGACCGAGCCCAGACGCATCCTCGCCTACTCCAGCATGGAGAACATGTCGATGGTCATCCTCTGCCTCGCGATGGGAATCCTCTTCGAGGTTGAGTTCGAGGGCGACCTCACCGCCCTGATGCTCGCCGCCGCGATGCTCCACACCATCAACCACGCCTTCTTCAAGAGCCTCATGCTGCTCAACGTCGGAACCATCGAGAAGCTCACCGGAGAGAGGAACATCGACAGGATGGGTGGTCTTGCCCTGTTCCTGCCCCTGCTCTCCATGTTCGCCCTCATCGGAACCCTGTCGATGGCCGCCATCCCTCCGATGAACGGATTCGTCAGCGAGTGGCTGATGATCAAGACCGTCGTCACCGCCGGTACCGGAACCTCCGTCCTCAACGTACTCCTGCCCATCATCGTCGCCGTGCTCGGAGTGTGCGGAACGATGGCCGCCGTCTCCTACGCCAGGCTGTACGGGTTCGTCTTCCTGGGCCGTCCCCGCTCCGAGTCGATGAGGGAGGCCAGGCCCATGGGCAAGGGACTCTCCGTCCCCCTGGCGCTCCTGGCCGCCGCCTGCGTCTTCCTCGGAATCTTCGCGGTGCCCGTGGTGCGCAAGATCGCCGTCGCCATCTCCGACACCCTCACAGTCGCGCCCGTCGACATGGGCATCGTGTCCGAGGCCCTCGACCCCGCCCTCATCGCGGTGGTCCTCGCACTCGTCTGCATCGTCCTCTACGGACTGTTCAGGCTCTTCAGGAAGGACAAGGTCAAGGTGTCCACCTGGGACTGCGGTACCGAGCTCAACAAGGACATGCAGTACTCCTCCGAGGGATTCTCCCAGCCCCTCGTCAGGGTGTTCCATCCCTTCTACGGCGACACCGCCGAGGTCAAGGACGTCCGCGGAGGAACCGACACCTATCACATCAGGTTCACCGAGCCCTTCATCCGCCATATCCTCAACCCCGTGGGAAAGGCCGTCGACCTCCTCTCTGTGCACGTCGAGAGGATGCAGAGCGGAAACATCCAGGCGTACCTCGCCTATCTCCTGGTCACACTGATCGTGATCCTTCTGGCGGTGAGATTCATATGATGTCCATCCTCGTCTCAGCCATCCAGGCGGTGTTCCTCATCGCCGTGTCCCCGCTGATCACCGGTATCGTGAAGAAGGTCAAGGCCCTGATGCAGCACCGCCGCGGCGCCGACATCCTCCAGCCCTACAGGGACCTCGCCAAGCTCCTCAGGAAGGACGAGACCGTCTCCGAGAGCACGTCGTTCCTGTTCCGTGTGATCCCCTTCGTGTGCATGGCCGCCATGACCCTCCTTGCGTTCATGACCCCCGTGTTCTTCACGGGCATCCTCGCACCGTACGGTGACATCGTCACCCTCGTCTACCTGTTCACCCTGTACAGGTTCTGCATGGTCCTCGGAGGACTCGAGGGAGGTTCCGTCTTCGGCGGAATGGGAAGCAGCAGGGAGATGATGATGTCCGTCCTCATCGAACCTGCGCTCCTCCTCGCGCTGATGTCCATGTGCGTCCTCTCCAACGGAGGCACCGACATCTCCTCGATCCCGACACTCCTCATCGCCCTCGGCTCGGCCGCGTTCTGCCCCGCCCTGCTGCTGGCCGCCGCGTCCTTCGCCATCACCCTGGTGGCCGAGAACGCGAGGATCCCCTTCGACAACCCCGCCACCCATCTGGAGCTTACCATGATCCATGAGGGAATGCTCCTCGAGTACTCCGGAAGGGGACTCGCCCTGATGGAGCTGTCCTCAGAGATGAGGCTGACCATCTTCATGACGATGCTCGGAACCATGTTCTTCCCCTGGGGAATCTCCACCACCCTCGAGGGTCTCGACCTCCTCGTCGGACTCGTGGCGATCCTCGTGAAGCTCGTCGTCTTCGCCTTCCTGCTTGCCGTTCTTGAGAGCTCGATCTCCAAGTCCAGACTGTTCAAGACCCCCAACATGCTGACCGCGTCCTTCGTGCTGGCACTGTTGGCGATCATCTCGCTGTACATCCTCTGAGGCGCTGCAAATGGAAGAGATACTTTACGAAAACATCATCGACGTGTGCGCCATCCTGATGCTGCTGCTCTCGGTCCTGTCCATCACCACCACCCGCATGGGCAAGCTGGTCCAGCACTTCGCGCTGCACTCCCTAGTGCTCGCGGTCATCGCGTTCTTCGTCGCGTTCTACACCAAGAACTGGCACATCTACATCACCTGTGCACTGACGCTCGTCCTGAAGGTCGTCGTCATCCCCAAGTTCCTGAAATACACCATGAACAAGATCAACATGGAGAGGGAGATCGAGCCGATAGTCGGCATCCCCGGAAGCCTGCTCATCTGCGCCGCGATGATCTTCATCGCCTATCTGGTGGCGGAACCCCTCATGGGGTCCCTCGACACCCTCGGAGGCACCTGCTTCGCGGTGTCCCTGTCGATCGTCCTCATCGGAATGTTCATGATGACCTCCCGCAGGAAGGCGCTCACCGAGTCCGTCGGTCTGCTCCTCGTGGAGAACGGTCTGTTCCTCGGAACCCTGACCATCTCCTATGGAATGCCCCTCATCGTCGAGTTCGGAGTCTTCTTCGATGTCATCATCGCTGTGGTCATCCTCGGAATCTTCGCATACAGGATCAACCGCACCTTCAACTCCGTCGACACCTCGTTCCTCAGGAGGCTGAAGGATTGAACTTCCCTGTCGAGTTCATCCTGCTGATCCCGGTCATCTCCGGAATCCTCTGCTTCCTCTCCCCGAGGGAGCGCATAATCTCCTACCTGTCGATCGCCCTGGCGATCCTCGGCACCGCCTACACGTTCTACGTCTGCGGACCCATCTTCCTCGACGGCACCGTCGTGGAGTACGGATTCTGGTACGTGGACGCGATGTCCTCGTTCTTCATGATGATCACCTCCACCGTCGCCCTGATGGTCGCCCTCTACTCCCGCGGATACCTGGGACACGAGAGGGAGGAGAGGGTCCTGAAGACCGGATCGGAGAAGTACTACTACCTCTACCTCAACCTCTTCGTCGCGGTCATGCTGGCGGTCTACTCCGTGTCCTCCGTGGGAATGGTCTGGATCGTCATCGAGGTCACCACCCTGATCTCCACCTTCCTGGTCGGATTCTATCACGACGAGAGGTCCACCGAGGCCGCCTGGAAATACCTCATCATCTGCTCCATCGGAATCACTCTGGCACTCATCGGCATCTCCCTCGTGTACGCCTCTGCGTACCAGGCAGTTCCCGAGGAGTCCATGGCCCTCGACTGGAAGGTCCTGATGGCCTCCGCGCCCTACCTTGACCCCGCCCTGCTCAAGACCGCGATGGTCTTCATCGTCATCGGTTTCGGAACCAAGGCCGGATTCGCGCCCATGCACACATGGCTCCCCGACGCCCACAGCCAGGCCCCGACCCCCGTGTCCGCGCTGCTCTCGGCGACCCTGCTGAACTGCGCCCTGTATAGCATCCTCAGGTTCTACGCCATCTCGGAGATCACCATCCCCGAGTTCACCTCGACCCTGCTGATCATCTTCGGATTCCTCTCTCTGTTCATCGCGGCGATGTTCATCCTGAACGCCCGTGACATCAAGAGGATGCTCGCCTACTCCAGCATCGAGCACATCGGACTGATATCCATCGCCTTCGGAATCGGCAGCGAGCTGTCGATCTACGCGGGACTCTTCATGGTGATGGCCCACTCCCTCACCAAGCCCATCCTGTTCTTCTGTGCGGGAAACATCATGCAGGCTTACGGAACCAAGAACATGGACATCGTCCGCGGAATGGGCACCAAGATGCCCTTCACCGCTGCGTTGCTGTCGATCGGAGCCCTCGCCGTCGTGGGCATGCCCCCGTTCGCGGTCTTCATGGGCGATTTCTTCCTGTTCCTCGCGCTGGCGGATGCCGGAATGTGGTATCTGCTGGTCATCGCGGTGATCCTGATCATCATAATCTTCTCCGGATTCGCCAGGCACATCTACCCTATGCTCACCGGAGAGACCACCATGGATGTCCACGACCCGCCGGGAATCTCCCGCCACGCGCCGTTCCTCATCCTCGTCGTCGGAATCATCCTGCTGGGCGTGTTCGTCCCCCACGAGATGTCCGCGGCGCTCACCAATATCGTCAACACCGTCTTCGGAGGTGTGATATGAACCCGGAATTCGTTGTACCCATTGACAGACTGCAGGAGAGACTCCAGCTCAAGCTCATCGACGGCTACGGAATAATGTGCATGTACGCCGTCGAGGAGGGGAAGATGTCCAGAGGGATCCGCACCGTCCTGAGGAGGGACGCGGAGATCCTCTCCCTCTTCACCCCTCTGGAGTCGGACACATACGACATGATCCACACCGAGGTCCCCCAGACCCGTCCCTACGAGAGGGAGATGCACGAGATGAGCGGTCTCAACCCCCACATGGCCGAACACTACGGTCCCCAGAGGCTGCAGTGGGCCTACAAGGATGCCTATCCCCTGCAGAAGGCCTCCCTCCCGGAGGAGAGGGTCTTCCGTCCGATCCCGGACAACAGGATGGAGGGAGACGGCATCTTCGAGATCCCCGTCGGACCCGTCCACGCGGGAATCATCGAGCCCGGACACTTCAGGTTCTCCGTCGCAGGCGAGCCCATCCTCAAGCTCAGGACCCATATGGGATACACCTACCGCGGAATCGAGAAGCTGATGGAGGGATTCACGGAGACCGACCGCACCCGCATCATCGAGAGGGTCTCCGGTGACACCGCCGTGGCCAACGCCCTCGCCTATGCCCATGCGATGGAGGGCGAGACCGAGGTCCCTGAGCGTGCGAGGCTCCTCAGGACCATCTTCGCCGAGCTGGAGAGGATCTACTGCCATTTCGGTGACATCGGCGGCATCGCGCAGGACACCGGATTCTCCGTCCCCGCCGCCTACGCGGCCGGAATCAAGGAGAAGATCCTCCGCCTCAACGAGATCATCGGAGGACACAGGTTCCTGATGGGAACCATAGTGCCAGGGGGTGTCAGGAGGGACATCTCCGATGACAGTCTCAGGGAGATCCAGAACCGCATCCTGAAGGTCAGCTTCGACATCGAGGAGCTCGTCGGCATGATGGAGGGGTCCTCGTTCCTGATGGACCGTGTGGAGACCACCGGCGTGCTCACACACAAGGATGCTGTCGAGTACCGCGCGCTCGGACCCGCGGCGAGGGCCAGCGGTGTCAAGACGGACGTCAGGAAGGAGAGGCCCTACGACGCCTATGGCGACGTGGGATTCCGTGTCTTCACCCGTGAGAAGGGAGACGTCTACTCCAGGATGCTCGTGAAGGCCGGCGAGATCGTCGAGTCCACCAGCATCATCAACCAGTGCCTCGACCAGATCCGCCCCGGCCCCCTCAGGACCGAGGTGCGCACCGCTGATGGTCTGGGTCTTGGAATAGTCGAGGCTCCCCGCGGAGAGCTTGTGCACTGCGCCGAGATCACCGAGGGCGAGATCTGGAGGTACAGGATCAGGGATCCGTCGTTCATCAACTGGCTGGCCCTGGAGAGGGCGCTGCCCGGCAACATCGTGGCGGACTTCCCTCTGGTGAACAAGAGCTTCAATCTCTCATACAGTGGAAACGATCTCTGAAGGTGGGCGAAGATGTATCAGAAAACTCTCAAGAATCTCGTATCCGACGCAAAGCCCGTCGAACCCTTCGAGCAGCTGGAGGCCAAGAGGCTCAGCCGTCCCGATCCGAACTCCGAATGCACCCTCTGCGGAAGGTGCGCCCGCGCCTGCTCCGGCAGGGCCATCGTCATCAGTGAGGGAAGGTGGTCCGTGGACCTCGGAAGGTGCGTGTTCTGCCGTGACTGCTACGACATCTGCGAGCACATCAGCTCCGTGCCCGCACCCCATTACGCGCTCCGTAGGGAGGACCTTGTGTTCCTCGCCGGGGAGAGCAGGGACGTCGAGGGACAGCTCCCCCGCGAGAAGACGAAGGCCGTGCGTGGTTCCGTGGCCATCAGGGAGCTCGACACCGGATCCTGCAACGCCTGCGAGTCCGAGGCCAACGCGAGGGGCAACAAGTACTACGACATGGAGAGGTTCGGGATCAAGGTGACCCCGTCCCCCAGGCATGCCGATGCCCTCCTCGTGACCGGTCCGATGACCCGCAACATGCTGGTCGCGGCACAGAAGACCTATGACGCGGTGCCCAACCCCAAGCTGGTCGTGGCCTGCGGAACCTGTGCCATCTCCGGCGGACTGTTCGTCACCGGGGACGTGGTGGGCGAGGGAATCTCCGACACCCTCCCCGCGGACATCTTCGTGGTGGGATGTCCTCCCACACCGAACGGAATGATTGTGTCCCTGATCAAGGCTCTCGGCCTGAGACACTGAACAAAACAAGCCGGGGATGGGAACGGTCCCGCCCCGGTGATAATCCTTATTGTAGTTTTTACTGGACGATGACGACGACGCACTTCGCGTTGCGGACGACGGCATCGGACACGCTTCCCAGGACGGCACGGTCGAACGCGCTCTTGTTGGTCGCACGTCCGACGACGATGGTGTCGCATCCGAAGCGCTCTGCGGCCTCGAGGATTCCCTTGGCGGGTGCTCCGGAACCGAGTACGGTCTGGATGTCGCAGTCCCTGTCCTTTCCGAGTGCCAGTGCCTCATCCATGTATTTCTCCACCTGGGTCATCTCCTCGTCCCTGTCGAGCTGGTCCTTGGAGATGATCGCGGAGAATACGTAGAGCTTGGTTTTCTTTACAACGGATTCCTCGATGGCATAGTCCAATGCCTTCTTCGTGTGCTCCCTTCCGTCGTATGCGACAAGTATTGCCATGTTACCGCACCCTTCCAGTCGCACCAATATTATAAGCATGTTGGCTGAGTCTGCCCGCTCTCTGGGAAGTATATATAGGGGGACGAACTGGGACAGGTCATGGAATGGGTGCTTCTCGGAATACCTCTCGGCATTGTCATGCTCTATTTCGGATCTGAATGGCTTGTGGACGGTGCCAAGAACCTCGCACTCAAACTGGGGATCGCCCCGTTCGTGGTAGGTCTCACCGTCATCGCGTTCGGTTCGTCCGCACCCGAGATCATAACCTCCATCGTCAGTGCCGACACACCGGACCTGATCCTTGGAAACGCGATAGGAAGCAACATCGCCAACATAGGTCTGGCGATAGGTCTCGCGGCCCTCGTCTGTCCGATGGTCGCCGAATACAGGACGATGAAGGTCGAGATCACCGCCGTCGTCCTCACCTCCCTTCTGATGCTCGGACTGGCCCTTCTCGGTTCGTTCAGCACGGTCGTCGGAGTGATGCTGCTCCTGATCCTCGTTGCGTTCCTCGCACTGGTGTACCTCCTCAAGAGGAACGACAGGTCCTCCCAGGAGGCCTATCTCTCGGAGGTGGAGGGAACCCAGATGGGATATCCCAGGATGCTGATTCTCATCGTTCTCGGACTTGTCCTGCTGTACTTCGGAGCCAAGTTCTTCGTGGAGGGTGCCACCGAGCTGGCGCACATGATCGGCATCTCCGACCTTCTCGTCGGACTCATCGTCGTAGCCATCGGAACCTCTCTGCCCGAGATCTGCATCTGCCTCCTTGCCTCCAGGCGCGGAGAGAACGAGCTCGCGGTCAGCAACATCGTCGGAAGCAACATCTTCAACGTCACCGCCGTCCTCGGAACCGGTGCGGTGCTCTCCACCATCACCGTCTCGGAGCAGGTCCTCTACTTCCACGTGCCCGTGGTGATCCTCCTGTCCGTCCTGATGTACGCGATGGTCCGCTGGAAGGGAAGGATAAGCAGGCCGTTCGGATGTCTTCTCGTCGGCATCTACGTGGCATACACCGCCCTGATGGTGGTGTTCCCATCACTCACGATGTGATGTGCCAGGCAGTCATCTGGCAACCATCTGTATATAAAGGCGGAATTGCCGTAAAATTTGTTCGACAGAGTCACAGTTAATATCCTCCCCTTGGATGGAATGGTAATCCAAGAGGTGGCATTGTGGAGATAGCGGTGTATGGCAAGGGGGGTATAGGCAAATCTACGATATCCTCGAATCTGTCGTATGCGCTGGCCATGGGGCATCGGAAGGTGATCCAGATAGGATGCGATCCCAAGCAGGACTCCTGCAGGGCGCTCCTGAAAGGACGTCACCTTGACTCTGTTCTAGATGTGGTCCGCGCAGTTCCTCCCTCCGGGAGAAGACTCGACCAGATGATGGCGACCGGTTCCGCAGGGGTCAGGTGTATCGAGGCGGGAGGTCCCGAACCCGGAATCGGCTGTGCCGGAAAGGGCATATTGACGATGTTCCAGACCTTGGAGAGACTGGGTCTTGCCGAGGTGGAGCACGATGTCATCCTCTATGACGTGCTGGGCGACGTGGTGTGTGGTGGATTTGCCGTTCCGATGCGTCCAGACCATTCCGATCTGGTCCTGATAGTGACCTCAGGGGAGTTCATGTCGCTTTATGCCGCCAACAACATCATGAGGGGCCTTCTCAACTTCGAGACCGACAGGCCGAGACTTGCGGGGATCGTGTTCAACTCCCGGGGGTCCCCCAGAGAGGAGGTCGCGGTCGAGGAGTTCTCCCGTGCCACAGGTGTGCCGGTAATCGCCAGAATCCCTCGTTCGCCGTTGTTCTCCAGAGCAGAGGAGGGAAGGTGCACGCTGTGCGAGATGTTCCCCGATTCATGCGAGGCCGGTGTGTTCTCGATGCTCGCGGAACATCTCGTGTCCGTGGAACGTGGCCTGAGGCCCTGTCACCGTCCGATGCCACTCGCCGATTCCCAGCTGGACCAGCTCGTTTCCGAGGGATGCGTCGCAGGAAACGGGGAGTACACGTCCCGTTCCCCCATCGTCGGGTCTATCAGACCGCCCTCGTTCGAGGCTTTCGCCCCGGTCAGACGCATAGGTATGGGGCCCGTCGGGGCGGCCCTGACCGCAGGAAGACTAATGGATGTGCCAGTCGTGATACACGGGAGCAGGACGTGCGGATACAGCATGCTGAACGAGATCCGCGAGATGCGTCTGGAACATCTGTTCGCAGACCCGGATGCCAGAGTCGGTTCGGGTGGCAATCGCCTCTGCACGGACATGCGGGATGTGGACGCCGTTTTCGGGGGTGCCGGGAAACTCGGCAGTATTCTGGATGAACTGGCCCGCGATCACGGATTCATCCTGGTGATCCTCACATGCCTCGTCAACATGATCGGTGATGATGTCGACAGGGCGGTCAGGGACATCGAGGTCCGTCACCCCAGGACCAGGGTGGCGGTGATAAACGCCAACGAGGCGATGAACGGGGTGGACGCCCATATGGTGGTCCTGAAGGCCATCGCCGGACTCATCGACACCTCGCTGACCTCCGACGGGCACACGGTGCGCATCCTTGATGACAACTTCCTCGTCACGGAACGTGGGCGGGACCATGAGATCCTCGCGGAACTAATGGGGCCGTTCGGGAAGACAGTCGGCACAGGATTCCTGCAGGACTGCACTCTGGATGACGTCCGGAGACTGGGAACATCATACATGTTCTTCAAGGCCGAGGACACACCGGACAATGAGGAACTGGCCAGGATCCTCCGTGAGAAGGGGGTCAGGGTCGCCAAACGTCCTCTGCCCCGCGGGTATCGCGAGGGAAGGGAGTGGGTCCTGCACATGGGGAGGATGTTCGAGCAGCCCTTCGTCGCCGCGGATGTGGCGGAACGCATGGGCGAGGTCTACCGGTCTGCTCTAGACGAGGTCGTTCCGTTCATCCGGGGAAGGAGGTTCGCAATCGTGGATGATCGCTCGGAGAGTACTCGGTGGATGGAGGAGGCCCTTATGGATGCCCTCGCGGGGGAGGTTGTCGTGCACGTCCTCGGCAAGGGCCCTGTCGGGGATCATCTGGGAGCGGTCCGTCAGCATACGAATCATCTGGAGATGGTCCGCGCCCTCGCGGACGATCATCCCGATCTGGTGGTCGGCTCCCCTCGTTCCATCAGACGTATCGAGGGCATCACGTGCGAGCCGTTTCCGACCACCACGCTGGCACACAGGGCATCCATACTGTTCCTGCGCAGGGTGGGCAATCTCCTCCGGACCGCGTCCGAACCGGGTTGGAAGTCATGGGGGATCGAGTGATGAACCGCCCTGACGGTTTCGTCGGTGCGGTGATGGCCATCGAGGGCGTCGTCGATGCCACTGCCATGCTGCACGGACAGAACGGATGCAGGAAGGGACTTCTTCTCTCGCGGAGGATGTGTCCCCGTCCGGAGAGGGATGTAGACCTGCCCGTCTACGACGGGGTGTCGGTGGTTCCCTTCTCCGGGATCAACCAGGGGGACTACACCGGCAGGAGCATGGGAAAGCTGGTGAGGGCCTTGGACCTTGTGTCGCGCGAGGACTACCGGTTCATCGCGCTCCTCTGCTCTCCGGGAATCTCCATCGTGGGTGACGACTGTGCCAGAGCACTCGGGGACTGCGGTCCACGGATTCCCTCGATGGTGATCGACAGCTCGGAACTCGGCGAGGAGGTCTGGGTCGGATTCGATCGTGCCATCCGTTCCACGCTGGAGAAGATCACCTCCGAGGGGAAGACCGTCAGACCCGGTACGGTGGTCGTCACCGGACTCAGCATAATGCACAAGGACTGGAGGACGTTCGAGGAGGAGTTATGCGACATCCTCGGCGATATGGGTCTGGAGGTCATCTGCTTCGCAGGGGCGGGCTGCACGGTCGACCAGCTGATCGACTCGGTGAATACCGAGTGGTGCATTGACATCTCTCCTGAGTATTCCGTGGCGACCCGCTCATATTATGCTGAACGGGGGGTGGAGGTGGTGTCGGCCGAGGAGTCCCCTGTCGGGTTCGATGCCACGGAGTCGTTCTATCGCAGGATCGCGGAATCCACCGGGAGGGACTGTTCCCCCGCACTGGAGAGGCTGCGGAGGTTCAGAAGACGTGCATATGACTGCATCCGTGCCACCGGTAGGGACCTGCGTGGGAGGACCTTCCATGTGTCCGCGCCCGAATCGGTGAGGGCGCCGCTGACTAGGTTCCTCGTGAAGTCGTTCTCGATGCTCGAGTCAGATATGGATTACGATTATCTCTTCGCGGAGGGGGACAGATGTGTGACTGAGAAGGCGTCCGGTGGATGCCAGCGGTGCATAGATGTCGGATTCCCCTCGAGAAAGGTGGATTTCGGGATGAACCCTGTCCTGGGTCTGCACGGGACGATGTACCTTCTTGATTCACTCTTCCTCTGAAGGTCTGTCGAACTCTCCCTCACGGAGCATCTTCTCCAGATTGTGGCCTCTGCGCAGATCTTTGTCCGTGCGGCTTGCCAGCGAGGATATCCGTCCGTCCTCGAGGATGAAGCAGCAGTCCGGCCTGAGGAAGTCGTTGGAGATCAGGCCTGTGTTGTGTGTGACGAAGATGCATATCGCCCTGTTGGAGCTTATGATGTTCCTGATGGCCCTCTCGGCTGGCCTGTAATGGAACATGTCATCGAAGTCATCGAAGAATATGAGGGCGTCCTTGTCTATGCAGCGCTTGATCCAGCAGTACAGCCTGCAAAGAATCATCGTTCCTCTGGAGGCGGCCTTGTCGAACGGGATGTCGCGATGGGCGGTGCGGATCATCAGCCTGCCATCCACTCCCACGATCTCGTTCTCGACCGCACCGACGTCCCTCAGGAACGCCGTCAGCTCCCCGATGTACCCGTTTCCCAGAATGAATCTGTCCAGATCGTCATCCTCGTCGATGATGCCTATGTGTTCGTCCTTCTTCCACATCGCGCGATAGTAGAGTGTATGGGATGCGAAGTCGGATATTGCGCGTATCACTGAGTACCTGTCTTGATAGGTCTCCTCGATGATGCGGCGAAGCAGGGCCTTTTTGCCATCGAGGGTGTTGATGTCGATCTTGGCGGCATCGACCCTTTCCAGGTGGTAGTTCCCGTGGGCGAGGTCGTCGACGGAGTAGTCGAAGATGATGACCCGGTCTATGATGAGCTTCTCGCTGACGATCTCCTCCGGTGACCTCTTCCCGTATTCATATGTGATGTAAGTCCCCTGATAGGTGAACTCGTAATGGAACAGCGCGTGGTCGGAGTCCCCGTTCCCGTTCACGAAGCATTCCCCGTCACACTGTCCGATGTCGCGCGAGTATCCCGTGAGGGTGGAGATGATGTCCACCATCGCGTAGCCGAGGTTGGTCTTCCCCGCCCCGTTGGCTCCCACGATGATGACCTTGTCGAGAAAGTCTCCTCTCACACATTCCTTTCCGAACTGGTAGTTCTTCTTGTCGGTCAGATCTATCCCGATGGATTCCCTGAACCCCCTGTAGTTGGAGACACTGAATCTCAGAAGCATGTCTGTGTTGGACGTTATGTCCTGCCTCATATATAAGTCTGAAATTTTGTTGCGGAGACAACCTTGATAAACTGTGCGTAAACCCTGTTATTTTGGACCTGAATCCGAGGTTTTCCGGAGGATTATGACTGTTTTATGAGACTAATCCAACCGAAACCGAAATAAAATTACGCCCATATCGGACCTTAAATAATATTGGATTAGTGGTCCAACCATAGGTGAAACCTATGCAGAAAAATGCAATTATAGCGATTCTAGCAGCGGTCGTCATCGTGGCCGCCGGAGGTGTCGTCCTCCTGATGAACGGGAACTCCAACAACGGGGCCTACACTCCGTCCGCCTATGACGATTCCGATGTCAGACTCAGGATCTATGGAAATGCCAATGGAGATGACATCATCGACAGCAATGATGTCAAGACCATCGAGAAGATCATCGATGACAAGAATGCTAACTGGAAGACCGAGTACTACTTCGCCGATGCGAACCATGACGGTGTCATCGACTCCAAGGATGTCGATGCGGTCAGGGACATTATTGCCGGAAAACCCATGAAGATGTGGTATGAGTCCGCATTTTCCACCAAGGACAAGTTTGATGGAAGCAACGACAGGATCGATGCATATGTCAACTATCCTCTCGGAACCAAGATCGGATGTGAGTACAGTGATGTCGACATCCTCTCCGTGCTCGGAGTCTATGACTACTTCTCCGCGACTTCCGAGACCGCACAGGCGGATTACGGAAACACTCTCTACCCCGGTATCTCCGACAAGCCCACGATGGGTGCCAAGGACGACCTCTCACTCGAGGCCATCGGTGCACTCCATAATGAAGGCAAGCTCGACACGGTCATCCAGTGGACCGGCGGAACCTCCACGAACTATCTCTGGGACAGCGCCAAGGCATCCGGACTCACCGACAAGGTGTCATTCGTGATGGTGATGGTGCAGGGAGAACGCTGTGTCAACGGTGCCCTCATGCTCGCCTGCATGCTCGGGGACCAGTCCCTCTCCGACGAGTATGTCCACTGGTTCGATGCGGCGATGAAGACCCTCGGAAAGCTCGACAACGTCGAGAAGAAGACCTGCCTCGTGATGAAGACCTTCAATCCCGACAATCTCTCCAACTGCTCCGCGTACAACCAGTACCAGTCTCCCGCACTGTGGTTCAGCAAGGTCATCAACTTCACCGAGCAGACCGCCGGCAAGAAGGGATTCACCTCCCTCGGAACCGCGGAGGCAATCAAGGCGGCCATGGGAGACACTGATTTTGTCATCTGTCAGACCAAGCACACTCCCAAGGTGACCAATCAGACCGAGTACAACACCTGGGCCGCCGCCAAGATCCAGTCGATATTCGAGAACCTCCCCGTCTATGACGCACACAGGGTGTACACCATCGACTTCTCCCTGATGCCCTTCTTCGGAGGACCTGCGGGATGCCTCCTTCTGGCCTCTCAGATCTACGATGACGTCATCAGCTGGGAGGATGCGTCCAGAATGGTGGACGACTACTGCTCCAAGTTCATGCCCGAGGGCTCCAACACCGCCAAGGGAATGGAGTGGGGATTCACCTACACCGGCTGGAGAGCATAAACCTCTGGAAGCGATCCCATGGAAGACGAATCCGGCAGAAAGGTCAGCAGGGCGGTGAGAAGAGCCACCGCCCTGTGGTGTTCCGATGACCTCGGCACGCTAGATGAGAAGGAGCTGGTGCAGGAGTATCGGACCTCGATACTCAGGAAGATAGTGTTCATCCTCGTCTGCGTGGCAGGAATGGTCGTCGCGGCTGGTTTCTCACTGGGTATGGGGACCTATCCGATAGGTTTCCTCGAGTGCTACGAGATCGTTTGGAACCATCTGATCGGGAACATCCAGAACCAGATGCTGGACTATTTCGTCGTGGACGGTCGTCTTCCAAGGATCGTGCTCGCCATCCTCACCGGCATCGCGCTGGCGGTGTGCGGTTGCGTGATGCAGAGCGTTATGAAGAACCCTCTTGCCGACCCCTACACGACGGGAATCTCCTCAGGTGCAGGGTTCGGCGCAACCCTGGCGATCACCGCGGACATCACGATCCTCGGTGGAACGTATGCCGTGGTCGGCAACGCGTTCATCTTCGCACTGATCCCCATGGGGGTGATCATCGCGGTGTCCAAGCTCAATAACGGCTCGCCCACTACGATGATCATGGCCGGAATCGCCATCATGTACATCTTCAACGCGGTCTCCACGGTGTTCAAGCTGGTCGCGGATCCCGACAATCTGTCCGCCCTCTACAAGTGGCAGGTGGGGACCCTGGGGGCCGCGGGTTGGAACGACATCATGCTGATACTGATGGTCGTGGGTGCGGGAACCGTGCTCCTGCAGTACTTCTCCCGCAAGTTGAACATCCTCTCGACAGGGGATGACAGCGCCAAGGCCATGGGGATCAACGTTGACCAGATGCGCAGGATGCTGCTTCTGGCGATAACACTGGTGGTGGCCACGGTGGTGAGTTTCACGGGACTCATAGGGTTCGTGGGTCTGGTGGCACCGCACATCGCCAGAATCTTCGTCGGTTCGGACAACCGGTGCCTCAGCCCTGCCTCCGGAGTGTTCGGAGCAGCCCTGCTGGTGGTCGCCGACGTGATCGGAAGGACGATAATCTCCCCTGCGACACTGGAGGTCGGAGTCATCACCTCCTTCATCGGAGGGCCCCTGTTCCTGTATCTGGTGATCAGGAACAAGAAGGCGTCATGGTGATAGAATGAGAATACAGATGCAGAATGTGAACTTCGGGTACACGCACGACAACCTTATCCTCCACGATATCAATCTGGATCGCGAAGGGCCGGGACTGTACTGCATAATCGGCCCCAACGGTGTCGGTAAGTCGACGATGATCAAGTGCATCAACAGACTTCTCCATCCCAGCAGTGGAACCGTGCTCCTCGACGGGGAGGATGTGTCGAGGATGCACATGAGGGACGTCGCACGCAAGATAGGATACGTCCCCGTGCACACGGATGACGTGTTCTCCATGACCGTCTTCGAGACGGTTCTCATAGGGAGGGCCAACAGGCAGAGGTGGAAGACGTCCACGGAGGACATACTGAAGGTCCATAAGATCCTCGAGGCCCTCGATCTGGAGGAGTTCGCGGAGAGAAGTTTCAGGGAACTGTCCGCAGGTCAGCACCAGAGGGTCGCCATCGCGAGGGGACTCGTGCAGGAGACGGAGATCCTCATTCTGGATGAACCAACCTCGAATCTGGACATCAAACATCAGATCTTCGTCACAGAGCTACTTCGTGAGATCGCTTTGAAGAAGGGGATCATGGTCATCATGATCAGCCACAACCTCGAGATCGCCGCCAAGTATGCGGACCAGATCATCATGATGGAGAGGCCCGGGACCATACGTGTGGTGGGACCCGCGGTGGATGTGATCACCTCGGACAATCTGAGGGACGTCTACGAGGTCGACACCGAGGTCGTCCTACACGAGGGCAGACCTGCGATACACATAAACCAGATGGACTGAGGGCCTGCGCCGTGAAGTCATCCGATGGACCGGCGCTGGGACTCAAAAAACATCATGACTTGCTGTATCTGGAGAGGATGGAGTCCAGATGCTTGTCGAACTCGATGTTCTTCTGCTTGATGAGCTCGTAGTTCTCGCGTGACATCTTGAATATCTCCCTGCCGACGAGGTCGAAGAGCATCTTGCAGATGACGAACGCGTTCATTCCGCTGTCGGTCAGGTGCAGGGAGCTGCTCCTTCCGACACCGTCGTCGTACACCAGTCCGAGCTCGATGAGCTCGTTCACGACCACCGAGATGCGGGACTTGTCATGGGGGATCAGAAGCTTGAGATCCTTCTGGGATATCCCGTCGTTGCTCTTGATGTGGAAGATGTAGGCCATGAAATAGGTCTTCAGGTTGGTGTCCCTCAGATAGTCCTGCGAGACAAGGTCGATACACTTCGTGAGCTTCTCGGGAAGATACATGAGGAGTCTGAAATAGGCGTACTCCCCATCAGAAAGCGAATCCTCAGACATATGGTTCGCTGGAAAATGTGGATTGCAATATTAATGGTTTTTCGGAAAACCATCGAGGGCGGGGGGCCTGGGGCCTCCCGTCGTGATCATTTCTTGATGGTCTGGACAAGCTCGCGGAGGGTCTCGTTGATCTCGTGGAGATCGAGTCCGGTGTCCACGTTGTCGAACTCGCTGATGGTGAAGGAGATCTGGGATTCGACCTTCTCCTCTCCGGAGAACTGGATGGCGTAGCAGTTGTATTTTCCTGCGCCGAGGTCGGTCAGGGTGACACGGGTCTTTCCCTTTCCAAGAACGAACGTGAAGTGCTTGTATTCCTGTCCTCCCTTCTCGAAGTAGACGGTGACCACTGTACGGTCGACGTCCTCGAAGTACTCGGATACATACACATTGGCAAAGTTCTTCCCCACGGAAGAGACCATCGTCAGTTCTTTCGTTTCCTGTGCCATCTTACTCAATCCCAATATCATGTCGCCTAGGCGATGACGGACCTTAGTCGTTTACATATAAAGGGCATTTGTCGACAAAAGGTTGCCACTTCATCGATAGGCACCATGTACAAATCAAACGATGGCAAATCCGACGTGATTGCTGGAGATTGCCTGTGGAGAATTGTTCGGCCGCCCCGACATACAGATGACTTGAGAACATCTGGGACGGCCTAGCACCTGGTACGAATGGTTAAGAACCCAGGCGATGGACATCCCTATCGGCTCTATTAATATAAGGCTAACGCGTCCGACGAATGTCGAAATCCCCCTCCCGGACGTACCTGGGGCCGCCCGGAAGGTGCCAGTGTCCGGGATTCAGTGGCGGATCTCGTTGAGCCTGAAGGCGACGAAGGTTCCGGAGGCGACCATCTTCTCTCCGTCGTATGCCTCCACGTTGACATGGTAGAGCGACTTGGAGACGTTGATGAAGGATGCCTTGGCGGTTATGACCTCTCCCCTTCCGGGACGGTAGTAGTTGATGCTTCCGCCCTGTCCGACGGCGATTCCGTCGATGTTCACGAGGAGCGCGAACGCGTGGTCCATGACACCATAGATGACTCCTCCGTGCCAGAAGGCGTTGCCGTTGATGTCCCTGGAGTTGATCTTCTTGCCGATCTCGACGCAGTCCCTGCCAAGCCTGATGGGGAACATGTCGTTTTCCACGAAGAAGGGCGCGTTGAGCTGTGCCACGATGTTGTCGATCCTGTCCCTGCAGTCCTCCGCGATGTACTGTGCTGCGGTCTCGTTGTCCATGATGGGGGAATCCGTGTTCCCCACTTAATCGTGATGGCCCGCCTCTGCACGGCCTTATATCCGAGTATCGTCTTGCCGGTGACGTTATGTCCGAGAGGCTCACCGTCACAGAACTCAACACCCGTGTCAAGGAACTCTTCGGCTCCAGTCCGGGGCTGAACGGAGTGTGGGTTGTCGGTGAGATCTCCAACTTCAAGCTGTACTCCTCCGGGCACAGCTACTTCACGATCAAGGATGCGGGAAGCGAGATTCGCGCCGTCATGTTCAAGAGTGCCAGGAGCCGCATCGACTTCGCTCCCGGGGACTCGATGAAGATCGAGGCGTTCGGCCATCTGGACCTCTATGTGGAGAGGGGTTCGTACCAGTTCATCGTCGAGTCGATGAAGAAGTCCGGAATCGGGGACCTCTACCAGAGGTACGAGGCGCTGAAGATGAAGCTGGAAGCGGAGGGGCTGTTCAAGACCGAGCGCAAGAGGAAGCTTCCGCAGTATCCGAGGACCATCGGTGTCGTCACGTCCCCCACCGGAGCGGTCATCCACGACATCCTCACGACCACGAGGAGGCTCTTCCCCGTCGACATCCTCCTCGCCCCCGCACAGGTGCAGGGGGAGGGGGCCGCGAGGTCCATCGTGGCGGGAATCGAGCTTCTCAACAGGGCAGGTGTCGATGTCATCATCGTCGGACGCGGAGGAGGTTCCCTGGAGGACCTGTGGGCCTTCAACGAGGAGCCGGTCGTCAGGGCCATCGTGGCCTCGAGGGTGCCGGTCATCTCCTCCGTGGGACACGAGACCGATTTCACCCTCGCGGACTTCGCGGCGGACATGAGGGCTCCGACACCCACCGGAGCGGCGCAGATGGCCGTCCGCGACAGGGCGGAGATCCACCGTCAGCTGAACGACTGCACCCTGAGGATGAACAAGGCCCTCGCGGCCGTCACCGAGAGGATGAGGGCGAGGTTCAACAGTGTGGATGCCAAGCTCTCCCCCAGGAGGGCGCAGGAGAGGATCGACTATCTCGGCATGAAGCTGGACGACCTGTCCTCCCGGGCCTCGTCCGCCGTCCGCGACAGGGTCTCCGTGATGCACAGGCGCCTGCTTACCGTGGAGGGAAGGCCGGAGCCTGCCCTGAAGGCCACCATACAGCGCAAGAGGGGGGCCGCGGAGCTCCTGCTCGCCCGCGTGGAACCCGCGATGAGGGCCGTGTGCGTCAACAACCGCTACCGGGAGCAGAAGGTGTCCGTGCGTCTCGACGCGCTGAACCCGTACAGCGTCCTCGACAGGGGATACAGCTTCGTGGCGGGTCCGGACGGACGCGCGGTCACATCCGTGAAGGGTCTGGCGGTCGGGTCCCACATCACCGTGAGGATGAGGGACGGTAAGGCCGAGGCGGACATCACCGACAGAGAGGAATATCAATGAGCGAAGAGAAACAGCAGATCGACGTGGGCTCCCTCAGCTTCGAGGAGAGCATGGCAAAGCTCGAGGACCTCGTGAAGAGGCTCGAGGGTGGAAATCTTGACCTCGACGAGAGTCTCCAGGTCTACGAGCAGGCGGTGGCCCTCAGGGAGCACTGCAGGAAGATCCTCGACGAGAGCGACCGCAAGGTGCAGTCCATCATGGAGACTGCCTCTGGCGAGAAGAGGCAGGACTTCTCTGAGATCGAGTGAGAAAAATAATAATCGGCATGGTCCGCTGGAGACCATGCCCTTTGTTTCAGTGGCTATGTTCGACCATCCTGATGATGGCCGGACACGATTGTGCAGAGTAACGGTTCTCGCTGTTTATATCTCACGGATAAGGCTGCGCAGCCCGCAGCCATCGGTTCCCGGACAAGCACTTTTGGATGTTCCGGGAATCCGTTGTTTCCCGGAACACTCTGCTTTTGCAGATCCTTGTCCGTTCCTCGCGAGATTATTGTCGCTGTTAGGGTATATGAATCCCTTACGCTGCAGTTAGTGTGGTTATCAACAGGTTGGTTGAACAGAGCGGTTTCAGTTAGGTCCCTCGACCATGAACCTGAGGCAGAAAGGAATCTTTCCGCCGACGACGGCCTTGTGGGCCTCGACACATTCCATGCACTTTCCGTGCCTGGGGCATTCGGTCTTGGGGCAGTTGCAGTTGGGGTTGATGTCTGCCATGCGTGTGCATCGGGAGCCGTGCCTATAAGGTTTCCCACGTCCCTGGCCCCCTGCAAGATGCTTATATCGGACCTTCATAATTGACCGTCATGGAAGGCGGGAACGAGTCCCAGTACGAAGGGCAGTTTTTCGAGAACTATCTCAGGCTCAGGTCCAAACCTGACAACTTCAACGACCTGCTGGAGTTCCCCGCGTTCACCGCGCTCCTTCCCGATCTGGAAGGCAGGACGGTCCTGGACCTCGGATGCGGGTTCGGACCCCACGCGAAGTACTACGTCGAGCAGGGTGCGAGACACGTCACCGGCGTCGACATCTCCGAGAAGATGCTCGAGCACGCCAGGAAGGTCAACAACGATCTCCGCATCGAGTACGTCCGCTGCGACATCGCCGATCCCGCCATCATTGATCTCGGGAGGCATGACATCGTCTGCAGCTCGCTCACCATACACTACATCGAGGACCTCACCGCGCTCTTCACGAACATCGCGCAGGTGCTCGACTCCGGCTCCGTGTTCCTCTTCTCCATGGAGCACCCCATAGCCACCGCCAACAACGACGAGGGCCGCACCAACAACCTCACGGACGGATACATGCTGAAACACTACTCCGAGGAGGGCATCAGGCAGGGAGAGTGGATCGGTGCGCCCATCACGAAGTACCATCACAAGTTCATGACCGTGATGAACTCGCTGATCGAGGCGGGATTCATAATCGACAAGGTCATGGAACCGATGCCGTCCAAGAGGCTCATGAAGAAGGTCCCCCGCATGAAGAAGCAGGTAAACCGCCCCAGCTATCTCATCGTCAGGGCCTTGAGGCGCTGAACCCTTCACTCCTTTCCGTTTTTCAGGTTCCAGAGGATGATCCCGTTCGCCTCGCACCATTCCGACGTGGCACGGAAGAGCTCGGACCTCTCGAAGTACTCCCTGCCGTAGGCCAGACGGAGGGCGCCTCCCAGCTCGCCGTCGGTGATGCCTCTGCAGTTGTATGATCCGAACGCGTTGCGTAGTCCGATGCGGAGGATGGCCACCGCATCGTGTCCCCGGGCGATGTCCCAGGAGGATCCGGTCTGTTCCAGGTTCTGACGTATCTGCTCCACCACGGCGGCGCGGGGGATTCTCTGCTGCATCGAGTTGCCGTACACCGAGGCGACCATCTTGGGTATGTCGACCTCAAGGGTGCGGGGATTGATGAACAACGTGTGGTCGAGGTCCTTGAAGCTGAGGTACATCACCTTCCAGAAGGACAGGTACATGAGGATGCCAAGTCGTGCGGCGCCGGCGGATACGCAGGAGCCCACGCTTCCGTGGTCCCTCACGAATGTCTCGAGCTTCTCGCGGTCCGCATACTCGGAGAGGACGTCATCGAGGGCGTCGCACGACAGTATGGTGGACTCCATGTCCCTGCGGTCGGTGAGGAAGATCGGCGGGGAACGCCTCCTTCCTAGGAGTGAATCCATGTCGCGGTCCACGATGCCGAGTGTCTTCCCGTCGGCACGGCGTCCGGTCATCTCCCCGACGGAACCGATCACGTTGTTCTTGGAGTGGGCGACCATGATCCTCACGGATTCGCTGTCCACGAACTTGGAGTAGAGCCTGCAGTCGCTGGCACCCTCGACGACCAGGAACGTCCCCTTGAAGGCCGAGCGCATCATCGACATCTCGTTGCTGATGTCGTGTGCGGTGAGATGGGCTATCATGGGGATCAGTTGGTGCGGGAGTCGCCGAGCTCCACGGCGCAGTCCCAACGGTCATGGATGACCGCGGGAGCGTGGGTGGAGATGATGACCTTGAGCTCGCGAACCCTCGCGATGTCGCTGATGAACTTTCCGAGCTGCTGCTGCCAGGAGACGTGCAGCGAGACCTCGGGCTCGTCGATGACCACGAGCGATCCCGGGGATGCCTTGAAGAGGAGCAGGTAGAACATGATGAGGATCTGCTTCTCTCCGGACGAGGATCTGTTGAGAGGGATGATGGTTCCGCTGCGGTCCATCGTGGCCTGGAGGAATCCCTTGTCGTTGATGTCGACCCTCTTGTTCACGAAGAGGGTGTTGATGATGTCGAGGTAGATGACGATGCTCTCCGCGAGCGGGTAGTACCTGTCGGCATAGGTTCTGAGCGACAGTGCCAGCGATCTGTATCTGTCGTGCTTCTCGCTGATCTCGTACCTTGTCGGGGGGAACTTGCAGTTGGAGGGGATGGTGGGCTGGAATCCGGCTTGCCTGATGAAGTTGAGCTTGGCCTCGATGTTCTTGAACATCTGGTCCAGGTCGGCGTCGGTGAGCTTCTCGTCACTCTCGACCGCGGGGAGTGTCATGCTGTCTCCGATGGCTCTGCGGATGCTGTCCGAGAGCTCCTTCATGTAGAGGTCGATCGAGGGCACCAGGTTTCCGAGGTCGTCGCAGGTGTAGAGCCTCTCGGGATCGATGTAGAGTGCACTGAGGACGTCGGCGAGAACGTTCTCGGGGATCTCCTCCTCCACGCGGTTCTTCTGCATGATGGTGCTGAGCTCCTGGTTGCGGTTGGTCACGATGAGCCTGGAGTTGTTGTCAAAGAAGAGGTCCAGTCTCTGGAACGGCACGGTGCGCACCTCCTCGAGATTTCCCTGCAGGATGTTGCAGATCAGTTTCACGAGGGTCGACTTCCCCTGTCCGTTCTGGGCGTGGATGAAGGTGATGGGGCCGTCCATCAGCTGGATGTCGTAGTTGATCTCGTTGAAAAGTCCGGTGACTGAAACCCTGGTGAGCATTGTGTCCCTCGGAAAAAACATCGGGAACAATGTATTTAATGATATTCGGGAAAATGTTTGATATCAGACACGATGTGTCAGAATCGTACAGAAATCACTCGGATTTCTTCGGCTTCTTCAGGGGCGGGCGGATCCAGATGCCCATCTCCGCGAGCTCCCTGCGGACGGTCACCGCCTTCTCCTCCTCGTAGACGTCCAGATAGGTGGCGTAGGTGTCCATCACGGCCGTGAGCACGGTCTCAGGCACGTCTCCCGACTTGACCCCGTCCCTGATGATCTCGTATGCCTTCTCCAGGTCGGCGCTGTCAAGCTTCTCCCTGTCGGGGCCAGTCATGGAGCGGTAGTAGTAGGCGACGGGCAGCAGGGGGTCGTACCTTCCCGAATCGTCGGGTCTCGACAGGATCCCGATGGCCTCGTCCATGTCTCCCCTGAGGTACGGGGGCAGGTCGCTGTTGGAGTCGGAGATGAACATTCCCCTCTCGAGCAGGGCCTCGGCATAGGCGAACGGATATTCGTCCCTGTGGAGCGAGCAGGTCTTGACGGCGTCCTTGAGGGCCTCCATGCTGCGCTTCTTCATGTCGGCGTGGAAGCAGGAGAACGCGTACTCCCTGGCACAGCGGTTCATCCACTTGAGTCCCTCCTCGGACATCTGGGTCTTCAGCACGTCCTGGGCATCCTCGAACGCCTTCCTCATGGCCTTCATGGATCCCGCCCTGTCGTTCTTCGCGGAGAGCAGCATTCCGAGGGCCTCGTAGGCACGGGAGCGGATGAACGGGTCCCCCTCGGGAAGCGTGCCCTCGGTGCGCATCCTGTCGAGGGCGGTGATGATGGCGCGCACGGTGGCGGTAGGCTCCTTCGCATCGCCGTTGGTGAAGACGCAGAACGCACGTGCGAGCTGGAAGGCATAGGCCTTTCCGGTCTCCCTTCCCTCCGCCAGGTCTCTGTACCTGTCGAAGAGCTCGAGTGCCTCCTTGCTCCTGTCGGAGTTGTTGAGCATCGTGGCGAGGGAGGTGACCAGCGACAGCGCCTCGTCCCCTGCAACATTCCTGAACCCGTCCGCCACCGCGGTGCCCAGCCTGACCGCCGCCCCGACACGTCTGGTCTCGGCATACCTGGATGCGATCCTCCCCAGCAGCGAGAGCTTCTCCGCGGAGGCCCCCTCGGTCTCGAAATCCCCTGCCTGGGTCAGTGCGTCGAACACATCCTGGTCGGGCTCGTAGACGCTGGCCCCGTTCAGGATCGTGAGATCCATGTCCTCCTCGAGGAATGGCACGAGGCGGATCCTTCCGCAGTCCGGACACGCCGAGTGCATGATGATGAGTTCCGCCTCCCTGTCCACCGTGACGTCGAACTGGCACGCCTTCCTGCACTGGGGGCAGCTGGTGCAGTTGTTCTTCAGGTATCTTGCCAGTGACCAGGGGTTGGTGCTGCGGTAGGGGTCGGAACTGTCCATGGCCCCTGATTTGCCTGCAGACTTTAAAGGGTGCGCCCCCACCCAACCTTTAATACATTACAGAGGTACACCCCCTTATGGACAACAACGAAGCCCTTGAAGCAATCCGCAAGGAGATCAAGGAAGGAAAGAACGAGATCGCAGGACCCATGATCATGGACCTCGCATCCAAGAACCAGGATGATCCCATGACCCTTCTCACCTGCGCCTCCATGCTTCTCACCATCGGGGACAGGACCAACTTCCCCTCCATCATCTCCGTCATCATGGGTCACGTCCCCGAGGATGCTGACACCAAGTACCAGATCGTCCAGGGACTCATCTCCCTCGGTGCGCTCAAGGATGCCGGCAAGATCCTCGCCGACATGGAGCCCAGCGACAAGATCCACAGGGCACGCGCCGCCGTGTTCCACGGAACCGACAGGTTCGAGGACGCTCTCGCCGCCCTCGGAGCGATGACCGTGCAGGAGGAGGTCGACCGCGTCCTCAAGGTCCAGGCGCTCGGAGCACTTGGAAAGCATGACAAGGCCATCGCCCTCGCCAAGGAGATCCTCAGTGGAAGCACCACCTACCGTGCCGGAAGGTGCTACATCTCCGCACTCGTCCTCGCAGGCAGGGAGAAGGAGGCCGCCAAGTACGCGAAGGAGAGGATGAAGGACAAGTCCGCGGACGGATACGCCCTCATGGCCTTCTACCAGTGGCTCAACGGCAACTCCACCGCGGGGGGAGCATTCTCCTCCAAGGCCCTCAAGATCGAGAACAAGCACCTCGGTGCACTCGAGACCATCGGACTCAGCTTCGCCGACAAGGGCTCCTTCTGGGAGGCCAAGATCGCGGCCGGAGCCATCAACGAGATCGAGCCCGGAAGCCCCGCCGTCTTCAGGATCCTTGCACTCTGCAAGGACTGAACCAAACCTTCACGGGGGCATCGCCCCCACACTTCTCTTCGTCCCGTGCAGGGGCCGTTTGCTGTTCCTGGGTTTTCCTCAGGGATGACCGTCCCCGTCTCCGGGGAACGTGCATCAGTAACTGAACCTGGGTCCTTCGGGAGCCCTGTCCATGTCCCTGATGAACGCCGATGCGAACAGGGGATAGTGCTCGATGCCGTCCTCATCCACCCTTATGTTGTCCTCCTCGAACATGATCCTCCTCTTCACGGGGAAGTAATCGCGGACCTTGGACAGGGAACGGGCCGTGCTGTCGGTTCCAGATTTGACCTCCATAGCTACGAGTCCGTCCCAGAACTCCGTCAGGAAGTCAAGCTCCATCTTACCCTCGCCCTTCTTGTTGACATAGTAGAACAGTCCGATGCCGCTCTTGACGAGATTGTTGGCGACCGCGTTCTCCGCGACCGCACCGAAGTTGTACGAATGGTCCCCGTTGTATGCCGCCAGGCGGGCCTTGTCCCCATACATGTGCAGGAGCAGGCCGGTGTCGGAGAGGTAGACCTTGAACATGTCCCGCTTCACGTATTTCCCGAGGGGCTGGGCGGGCTGGGTCACACCATAGCAGAAGTTTCCGTAGCCTGCCCCCTTGATCCACAGGAGGTTCTCCATATATCTGTCGGATGACCTGCGTCCCTGGCCGCCGCTGATGCGCGAGTACATGAACTTGCGATTGGTGTCGGCAAGCTGATACGGGATGGAGTCGAAGCACTCCGCCGTCTTCACGCGGTCGATGCCGCTGTTGTATCTGTTGATGTCGCGTATGCAGGAGGACACGAGTTCGTTCTGGACCCGGCTGACAGGTCTGAAGTCCCTTGTCTCGACATATTCCCTCACCGCCTCGGGCATTCCTCCGACGATGAGGAACTCCCGGTACAGCGAGGTCAGGACATCGTAGGTGTGTCTGTCGATGGGAATCCTGTCACGTATGCAGGACCTCACGCCCGAGATGACCTCCTCGGGGATGTCACGTGCCCACAGGTACTCCTCAAAATCCAGAGGATGCATGGTCACGGGTTCCTCATATCCCATGGGCATCAGGTTCTCCACTTCCCCCTCGACGCCGATCCCACTCTGGGGGATCCTGACATCAAGCATCGATCCAGATGCGATGACATCTATCCTGTTGTAGATGGAGAACTGTTTCAGGGCCGAGAACGCACGTTTGGTATCCTGGATCCCATCGAGGAACAGCAGAGTCTCCCCCTCCACGATGGATCCCGCGCCGAAGTGAAGGGTCAGTCTGCGGATGATCTCCTCCGCGGTGATGTCCCCTTCGAAGATCGATTCCATCTGCGGAGAATCACTGAAGTTGATCGTGATGTGGTTCCTGTATTCCGCCTTGGCGAACGCCTCCACGATGAATGTCTTCCCCACCTGTCTCTGACCCGTGATCAAGAGACATTTGTGTCTGCGGGATTTCCATTCCCGCAGGGTGTCGTACATCTTTCTCCTGAGCATGAATGTTCATAGGATTGGTACTATTTGCAGGAATCTGCAATTTGTACCAGGTACTTTTTGCAGAAAAATGCAATTTGTACCAGAGGGCCTCATAGGCCCTCCCCTTGCGAGAACGAGTGATCACGGTTCAGCGGCTGCGGTATCCGCCGTTGTGGGGTCTCCTCTTGGCGACCCTGCTGTGTCCCAGACTGAGGCGCAGGTCGCTCCAGAATCCCTTGGTGAACAGGATGATGATGAGCACCATCTCCATACGACCCAGCCACATCAGGAAGCACAGGAGGATCTTGGATGCGAACGTCAGGAATCCGAAGTTGTCCACGGGTGCGATTCCCGCGTTGGTGATGGCAGAGAACACGATTCCGATGGAGGTGACCATGTCGATCTGGGGCTCCAGTGCCATGAAGATGAGGAGTCCGAGGATGGTACCGAGCATGAAGAGGAAGATGGTCGACAGGGCGGAGTGGACGGCGTCGTCGTCCATGTTCTTTCCATCGGCACGGATGGTGTAGATGGCGTTGGGGTGGAGGACCCTGTTGAGGTTTCCCATGATGTAGGACTTGAGAGCCATCAGACGGTAGATCTTGATACCTCCCGCGGTGGATCCCGAGGTTCCTCCGACGAACTCCGCGATCATCAGGATCATGAACATGAAGTGGGGAACATCCGAGTAGGAGTAAATGCTGAAACCGGCACCCGTACCCGAGGAGATGACAGCGTAGAGGGAGATCCAGGCATACTGGGAGTAGGTGTCGAGACCCTCGAGCTCGTATCCCAGGTCGCCGTTGATGAACATGAAGAGGAACGACACGACGGTGCAGCCGAGGAACCACTTGATCATGAACCTGGCCTCCTTGCTCCTGAGGAGGGTTCCGTCCTTCTTGAACATCGCGCGGAACATGAGATAGAAGTTCATCGCACCGAGGACCATGAAGACGAGGGTAACGGCCTGGGCGTAGATGTTGTAGCAGGCCATGCTCTCGTTCCTGGGGAGGAGTCCTCCGGTAGGGATGTTGGAGAGCGAGATGCAGAGACTGTCGAAGGCGGAGACGCTGCATGCCATCAGGGCGAAGATCTCGATGACTGTGAGGATGGAGTAGACCTTGAGGAAGTTCAGCGAGGCGGTGGTGATCTTCAGGGAGTAGTTGTCGCTGTCGGATCCCATGAACTCGTTGGAGTTCAGTCCCGCACCTCCCATCCCGATCATGGGGAGGAGGAACGAGAAGCTGATCAATACGGTGATACCTCCGGTCCACTGGATGACGCCTCTCCAGAGGAGGAGGCTGTCGGGCAGGACGTTCAGGTCCTGCACGATGGAGGCACCGGTGGTGGTGTATCCGCTGATTCCCTCGAAGAACGAGTCGACGGGACTCATGCCGTAGATGATGAAGGGGATGGCCGAGACGACGAACGAGATGGCCCACATCTCAGCTATCAGGAGGATTCCGACCGACGGGATCATCTTCTCCTTCTTTGAGAAGAATATGGTCTGGAACAGTCCGAGTCCTCCCACGATGGGGAAGATGTACAGGAAGATGGTGCTGTCCTCTCCGACGAAGTACGCGTAGAGTCCGCACACGAAGAGGGCGGCCGCCAGCAGGAGCTCGATGAGTCCCAGCACGCGGATGGTTCCGCTCTCCCACCTCTGGAGGTGCCTTATCCTCCTCATCAGTACGGCGTTCATCTCGTGTACTCCGGGCAGTTCTTTCCGAGCAGTCCTGTGAGGCGGAGGGGCTCGACATCGTGGATGTACAGGAGCACCTTGTCCCCCTTGTTGAATCTGGTGAGCATGTTGGGGAAGACGGCCGTGTCGTCCTTGACGATGGCGCAGAGGTTCACACCCTCGGGTATGACGAGGTCACCGTACAGGTGTCCCACCATGGGGGAGAAGTCGTCGAGGATGAACGACATGAAGTAGTCTCCGGGATTCTCCATGACGTAGATGGAGGCTATGCTCGTGGAACGGAGGTTCTTGGTGATCTCGTTGGAGATGATCTTGTGGTATCCGACGACGGACTCGATTCCCGCGTACTTGAAGATGCCCTCGTACTCCTCGATCGAGTAACGGGAGACGATCTTCCTGATGTGGAACCTGAGTGCGGTCATGCAGGCGAGCAGGTTCCTCTCGTCGATGTTGGTGACGGAGATGATGGCATCCGCCCTGTCGAGGTTCTCGGAGTCGAGGAACTTGGGGTCCACGATGTTTCCGTTGACGACGATGGCGTTCTTCAGGTGCTTGGACGCCTCACGGCACCTCTGGACGTCGTCGTCGAGGATCTTGACGAAGTTCTTGCCGCTCTCGTCGCAGATGCTCTTGGCGATGGTGAGTCCCTGGCTTCCGGCACCGAGGATGACGAACTCCTTCGCCTCCTTCTTGATGCCGATGAACTTGTTGAACTTCTTGGCACCCTCCCAGGTGCAGAGGACGACGATCCTGTCGTCCGCGTGGATCTCGGCGGTGTTGACGAGGGTGATGGTCCTCTCGCCGCGGTAGATGGAGACGATGGTGCAGTCCTCGGGGAGGGTCATGCTCATGACGGTGCGGCCCACGATGTCGTGTCCCCTCTCGATCTTGTAGGTGACGAGACAGTAGTCGCCGATGTGGAGTTCCTCGTAGTTGACCGCGTTCTCCATCAGGGAGATCTTGATCATCTTCTCGGAGGAGATGGTGTCGGGCGAGATGAGGACGTCGACGCCCTCGTAGCCCTGGTCATTGATGAAGTCGGGGTCCCTGATGCATGCGATGGTGCGGATCCTGGAATCGATGCGCTTCGCGTTGCTGCAGATGAAGATGTTGATTCCGTCATCCTTGACCGCCGAGAGCAGGATGTCCGGCTGGATCCTGTCGATGGCGTCACGCAGGACGTTGGGGTTGCTTGCATCTGCCTTGAGGATGGAGACCGCCAGTGTGTTCTTGGCGAGATCCGCGGCCGCCGCATCCTTCTCGATGAGGTGGACGTCGTTTCCGGCGACGGCGGACTTGGCGGACGCCAGTCCGACATTACCTCCTCCGACGATGATGACCTTCATAATGCCGTTCTCTAGGGCTTCCTCCTATAAAAACGATGATTCGCGCGCGTATTACTCTGGACGAAGGGGGCCGTGGGTCCCGGATTCCGGATGCTGGCACATGTGGTGATCTGCCGATTCCCTGGTGATTCCGCACCCCTATATAGCTTACGGATTGCTCCGTATATTATATACGCGAACGTAAGCGCAGGCGGGCAACACTATTTTAATCCCCCTTGCATAGACACCGCCATGGCTAAGAGTGAAACCGCTCAGAAATTCGTTGAGCCCGAGAAATGGAAAGAGATCAGCGAAGAGTACTGGATCGGTAACAGGAAGAACGAGACAGACAAAGTGAAGGACATCGTCGAAGGCATCATCGAGCAGGTGAGGACCGAGGGGGACAAGGCCCTCATCGCACTCACCGAGAAGTTCGACAAGGTCAAGCTCAAGCGCATCCAGGTCACCCGCGACGAGATCGACGCGGCATACGAGAAGCTCGACCAGGAGGTTATCGACGAGCTCGAGAACGCCGCCTACAACATCTCCCGCTTCCACAGGATGCAGCTTCCCCCGGACATGTGGACCACCGAGGTCGAGCCCGGAATCACCCTCGGAATCAAGAGCACCCCTCTCAACAGGGTCGGATGCTACATCCCCGGCGGACTCGCCGCCTACCCCTCCTCCGCACTCATGACCGTCGTCGCCGCCAAGACCGCCGGAGTCGACGAGGTCATCTGCTGCACCCCCGCACCCGTCCAGCCCGCCGTCCTCGCGGCCCTCGACATCGCGGGATGCGACGAGATCTACGCCGTCGGAGGCTCCCAGGCCATAGCCGCCATGGCACTCGGAACCGACAGCATCGCGAAGGTCCAGATGAACGTCGGACCCGGAAACATGTTCGTCACCGAGGCCAAGATCCTCCTCCAGAAGGACGTCCTCATCGACTTCCCTGCCGGACCCAGCGAGGCCGCGGTCCTCGCGGACTCCTCCGCAGTCCCCGAGTTTGTCGCAGCAGACCTCATCGCGCAGGGCGAGCACGGACCCAGCTCCGCTTACGTCCTCGTCACCGACGACCCCGAGCTTCCCGACAAGGTCTGGAAGTGCATGATGGACATCCTGAAGAACGAGCCCAGGGCCGAGATCATCGCCAAGTCCACCGCCAACTCCGGATACATCGTGTGCAAGGACATGGACCTCGCCATCGAGACCATGAACGGAATCGCCCCCGAGCACCTCTGCATCCAGGTCAGGGACCCCCAGGACGCCCTCTCCAAGATCAGGAACGCGGGTTCCATCTTCGTCGGACCCTACACCCCCATCGCCGCAGGAGACTACGCGTCCGGTACCAACCACGTCCTCCCGACCTCCGGATACGCCACCGTCTACTCCGGACTCACCGCCAACATGTTCCGCAAGACCAGCACCGTGCAGATGCTGACCCGTGACGGACTCGCGTCCCTCGCCCCCACCATCACCACCCTCGCCGACGTCGAGGGACTCCACGCCCACGGAATGTCCGTGGACATCAGGTTCGGAAGGAAGGACTCCAAGAAGAGCTCCAAGAAGGACAAGACCGGAAAGTCCGACTCCAAGAAGCAGTGATGCCCATGGCCAAGAAGGCGGAGCCCGACCTCTACGACCGTTCGCTGTACATCAACAGGGAGATCTCGTGGCTGGCGTTCAACAAGCGCTGCCTCGAGGAGGCCATGGATCCCTCCAACCCCGTGCTGGAGAGGGTCAAGTTCATGGCCATATGCTACGGCAACATGGACGAGTTCTTCATGATCCGCATGCCCGGTCTGCTCGGCGCGGACCTGGACAGGCTCGTGAACATGGGTCCCGACACCTTCCCCGACAACGACGAGCTCATCACTCTCATCAACGACAGGGTCAACGAGCTCACCGACGGATACGAGGAGTGCTGGACGGGACTCGAGGCCGCCCTCGGCAAGGAGGGGATCTCCATCCTCTCCGTCTCCGCCCTCGACCCCAAGCAGAAGATGTGGGTCGACGACTACTACGCGGAGAGGGTCCACCCCCTTCTGACCCCTCTCGCACTCGACATCTCCCATCCGTTCCCGTTCATCTCGAACAACTCCCTGAACGTGGCCGTCAAGCTCAGGCGCGGAGAGGAGGTCCTGTACGCCAGGGTCAAGGTCCCCGTCGGGATCCTGCCCCGTTTCGTCAAGGTGCCCTCCACCGCCAACACCCTGCAGTACGTGCTGCTCGAGAACATCCTCAAGGACAACATCGGCGCCCTCTTCCCGGGACTGGAGGTCCTCGGATGCTACAAGTTCCGCATCACCAGGAACGCCGATGTCAAGGTCACCATCGACGAGGCCGTCGACCTGATGTCCGCCGTCGAGGAGGCGCTCGACAGCAGGGACGTCGGATTCCCCGTGAGGATGGTCGTCGAGGACACCATGCCCGCCGACCTGACCCGTGTCTTCGCCAAGAACCTCAAGCTCCTGGAGAACCAGGTCACCCGTGCATCCGACAAGGGAATGATGCTCACCGACCTGTGGGAGATCGCGGGACTCAACAGGCCCGGTCTCAAGAACAAGCCCTATGTGCCCATGATCCCCCAGGAGATCAACGAGTCCGAGAGCATCTTCAGCGCCGTCAAGAAGAAGGACTGGATATTCTTCCACCCCTACGAGTCGTTCGACGTCGTCGTGCGCTTCCTGCGCGAGTCCGCCGAGGACCCCAACGTCCAGTCCATCAAGATCTGTCTCTACAGGCTCGGCAAGAACCCCGAGATCATCAAGCTCCTGATGCGCGCCAAGGAGAAGGGAAAGGCCGTCTCCGTCCTGATGGAGCTGAGGGCCAAGTTCGACGAGGTCAACAACATCGCTCTCGCCAGGGAGCTCGAGAAGATCGGTGTACACGTGGTCTACGGTCCCGTCAACCTCAAGGTGCACTCCAAGCTCCTGCAGGTCGTCAGGCTCGAGAAGGACCATCTGGTGCGCTACGTCCACATGAGCTCCGGAAACTACAACGAGAACACCGCCAAGCAGTACTCCGACATCTCCTTCATCACCGCCAACCAGGAGATCGGTGTGGACGTGGGCGAGCTGTTCAACGTCCTCACCGGATACTTCGGCCCCAGGAACTACAAGCATCTCCTGGTGGCGCCCCTGACCCTCAAGGATTCCCTGATCAGGATGATCAGGCAGGAGGCGGAGCACACCGCGAACGGCAGGCCCGGATACATCGCGATGAAGGCCAACGGACTCATCGACTCCGACATCATCGCCGAGCTCTACAAGGCATCCATCGCGGGCGTGAGGATCGAGCTCAACATCCGCGGACTGTGCTGCCTGCGTCCCGGCATCAAGGGAATCTCGGAGAACATCACCGTCACCAGCATCGTTGACAGGTATCTCGAGCACGCGAGGATCTACTACTTCGCCAACGACGGCGACCCGAGGATGTATCTCGGATCCTCGGACATGATGCCCAGGAACCTCATCGCACGCGTGGAGGTCCTCTTCCCCATCCTCGACCCCGATATGATGGTGGCGATCCGCGAGAACATCCTGAACATCAGCCTGCACGACAACGTGAAGTCCCGCGAGCTGAGGTCCGACGGAACCTACGTCATCCGTAAGAGGAAGTCCGGGGAGAGGAAGCTGCGCTCGCAGGAATGGTTCATGGAGAACAAGGGTGCCTGGCATGCCTGAATCCGTCGCCTTCATAGACGTGGGGACCAACTCCATACACCTTCTCATCGTCAGTTTCTACGAGGGGTCCCTCGGAACCCCCGTCTTCTCCGAGAAGGAGTCCGTGCGCATGGGCAAGAGCCTGTACGAGACCGGACGCATCGACGACGAGACCCTGGAGAAGGCCCGCGTGGTGCTCTCCAAGTTCGCCCAGATCTCCCAGGAGAAGGGATGCAGCGAGATCATCGCGATGGCGACCTGCGCCGCCAGGGAGGCCCCCAACCGTGCGGACCTGGTCAACGTCGCGCGCGAATGCGGCATCACCCTCCACGTGATCCCGGGTCGCGAGGAGGCCCGTCTCACCCGTCTCGGAGTGGCCGGTCCGGACTGTCCCAGACGCACGCTGTGCATCGACGTCGGAGGAGGCAGCACAGAGATCGCCCTCGCCCTCGGCAGGGATGACATCTACCTCGACAGCCTGAACCTCGGTGCAATACGCATGGCCTTCGGTACCGGCATCGACCAGAACGGGAAGGTGTCCCCCAAACAGTACGACACCCTGAAGAAGATGGTCGCCGCGCAGTGCTACCACTCCGTCGGCAAGATCCGCGACATCGGCTTCGACGTCGTGATGGGCTCCTCCGGAACGATGGAGGCCCTGGCCGACGCCTGTGCGAGCATGCGCGGTGACGGCGACGGATCATTCCTCCTCCGTTCCGAGCTCAAGTCGCTCATGAAGATCATGTGCGGACTGACCGCCGCCGAAAGGTGCAAGCTCCCCAAGGTCAGTGCCAACCGCGCCGACATCGTCATCGGCGGAGGTTCCGTCGTGGAGGCCCTGATGGATCTTCTCGACATCGAGCGCATCGAGATCAGCCGTACCGGTCTCCGCGAGGGAATGAAGGTGGACTACCTCCTCAAGAAGGGACACTCCGACTGCAGCATCCGCGCCTCGTCGGTGATGGCCCTCGCCGTCCGCTGCGAGTGCAACACCAAGCACGAGGAGGCAGTCAAGAAATACACGTCCCAGCTGTACGGGGAGTTCGTTCGCGTGGGCCTCGTGCAGGAGTCCCCCGAGATGGAGGAGCTCCTCGGCTACGCCGCCCAGCTCCATGATGTCGGGGCGTTCATCAGCTACGACAAGCACAACGCGTTCTCCTACACGATCATCAAGAACTCCTATCTGGCGGGATTCGACAGCGACGAGCTCGAGAGGATCGCACTGCTGGCACGTTTCCATCACAACTCGTTCCCGGGCCCCTCCAGCAAGTTCTTCGTGGGAATGGACCGCAAGTCCGCACAGAACCTCCTGAAATACGCGATGATCCTGAAGATCGCCGACATCCTCGACCGCGGAAGGGACTTCGCCGTGGAGGAGATCCGTGTGGAGGTGCTCAACGGCAACGTCAACCTGACCGTCTACGCCACCGCCGATATGAGCATGGCGATGTGGAAGCTCGGGACCGTGGTCGAGGACTTCCGCACACTGTTCGGCGGACGTCTCTCGGCAGAGTTCGTCAGGTCGTGACACCCCCTCCCGATGCGTCCGGGTCGGGCCGTCCGGCCTGTCAACTAAAGGTGTAATTACTCTACTTTGGGTAAGTTATATAAATCATACCCAAGAAAAACAGCTTTTTTCAAGCTTCATCCGACAAAAACGCACGGTTTCGGCTTAACTTAATATACTGAGACATAGTTTGCTGATTATAGTGTGGGCCAATCCTCTTGCACTTGACTTCGGTCAGGTTGACCCCCACTTCCTCTTTATATTCTGATTGTCATCGCTCATCCATGACCAACGCCACCCTCGTCGACGCCTCGTATCTGAAGGAGATCGGCGAGGTGAAGAAGGGTCTGTGCACGAGCTGCAAGGGGGCCCACAATCTCTGCGGCAAGAACCGCTGCCCTCTCATGATAAAGTTCTACTCCCGCTCGAAGACCATGCCCCTTCTCGACATGAGGGACCTGGCGGGAAGCAGCCCTCCCGCCGTCTTCGTCGGCAGGTACGGTTATCCGAAGATCGACATCGGTCCCCTCGTCCCCGGGGAGTTCGGCGACACATCCATCATGGACCAGCCCGAGAGGTGGATCGGCAAGAGCATCGACGACATCGTGGACATGAGGTACCGTCTCGTCCGCGGAAAGTACACCATCGATGCCACCGACTTCAAGAAGGCCGGCAAGATCGTTACCGACGTGCAGGAGATCGCCCTGACGGAGAAGCCCGTCGACGTGGAGGCCCAGTTCAAGGAGCGTCCCCACGGGCGCATCGTCCTGGATGACGACATCCAGCCCTTCGGTCCGGCCGCCCGTCTCGAGGGCTTCCGCAAGAGCAACGGCCGCTGGGAGCACAACCTGGAGAAGAACTACTACGACACCGACCTGCCCGCGGTGAAGGGGGTGCTGGAGGCCTACTACAACGGGACCCTCATCTCCGAGATCCAGAAGGCGTTCTCGGTGGGCACCATGGGTGTGGAGAAGAGGCGCCGCTTCGTGCCCACCAGGTGGAGCATCACCGCCGTCGACGACATCATCGGGAAGGACTATCTCCGTCGGACGCGCTTCTATCCCACCATCGACGACTACCGCGTCTACTACTGGGAGCAGCTCGACAACCGCTGGGCAATCATCATGATGCCCACCACGTGGCGCTTCGAGCTCATCGAGGCCTGGTATCCCGGAACCTCCTGGAACGCCTCCCACTGGACCCCCAACGGCGAGAACATCGAGATCATCAGCGACTGCGAGTTCTTCAACGGGAGGACCGAGTACGCCCACATTGGGGGCTGCTACTACGCCTCGAGGATGGCGGTCAACGAGCTTCTCGAGAGGGAGCACCGCACCGCGGGGGCGGTCATCTGCCGCGAGGCCCACGAGGGCTACGTGATGCCCGTCGGAGTGTGGAACGTGAGGGCGAACGTGCGCGAGGCGCTGAAGACCCAGCCGTTCAGATTCGACACGATGGACAAGGCACTCTCCTTCGTGGAGTCGAGGATGGACCTCAAGCGCGATGTGTGGATCCGGAACTCCGGCGTGCTGACGGACTGGTTCACGCAGAAGAGGCTCGATGACTTCTTCGGGGCCTCCTCCTCGAACCTGCACGACGATCCCGAGGACATGGTGCAGACCACCCTGCCGGGGGTGGACGGGTGACGGACCTCACCAGGTGGGGCGCCGCCCCCTCGACGCTTTTCGACTTCGGCCACCGGGACGAGTGGGACGGGGTTTACGAGGTCATCCAGTGCAGGAGGGCCCTCTCCCCCTCGGGACTTCCCGAGATGGACTACTCGCTCAATCCATACGGCGGATGCGAGCACGGGTGCGTCTACTGCTACGCCCCGGAGGTCACCCACTCCGAGTGGAGGACCTGGAGGGTCGTGAAGGTCAAGGAGAACATCGTATCCCGTCTGGCGAAGGAGATCCCGGGTCTGCACGGGACCATCGGCATCGGCACCGTCACCGACCCGTACCAGGGCGCGGAGAGACGCTTCCGTCTGACCCGCCAATGCCTGGAGTTCCTCGACGGGAGGGGATTCCCCATCCATCTGCACACCAAGTCCGACCTGGTCCTGCGGGACAAGGAGCTGCTGACCCACTTCGGCGGACAGGTGGCCGTGACCCTGACGGGACTGGACGAGAGGCGCTCCAAGATGACCGAGCCCGGAGCACCGCTGCCCTCCGCTCGTCTCAGGGCGCTGAAGGGCCTGACCGAGGCGGGAATCAACACCTATGCCCTGATCGCTCCCGTGATGGACCATCTGGAGGGATTCGAGGAGGAGTTCTGCGAGGCGGTCATCGACACAGGCGTGAGACGCGCCGCCCTCGATCCGCTGAACCTCCGTCCGGAGATGGCGGTGAGACTGGAGCGCATGGGCGTCAGGAACTCGCCGGAGTCCCTGGAGATAATAAGAAGAATATTGACAAGGGCCGGCATCGAGGTCCGCGACGTCTTCTGATCCATTTGCTAAACTGACATCAGGCAAGGCCGTTCCGTGGCCCGTAGGTAACTGATGGTTTACTTACCTTTATATAGAAGAACAAAATAACTTATACCAATAAACAGGGAGAACTATCCTATGTACGGAAACGGAAACCAGCCTATCATCGTCTTCAAAGAGGGAACTCAGAGGAGCAAGGACAAAGAAGCACAGTTCAACAACATCGACGCCGCAAAGGCTGTCGCAGAGTCTGTCAGGTCCACCCTTGGACCCAAGGGAATGGACAAGATGATGGTCAACTCCATCGGAGACGTCGTCATCACCAACGACGGTGTCACCATCCTCAAGGAGATCGACGTCCAGCACCCCGCAGCCAAGATGGTCGTCGAGGTTGCAAAGACCCAGGACACCGAGTGCGGAGACGGTACCACCACCTCCGTCATCCTCTCCGGAGAGCTTCTCAAGCAGTCCGAGGAGCTCATCAACGCCAACGTCCACCCCACCGTCATCACCAACGGATACAACATGGCCGCAGCCGAGGCAGTCAAGATCCTCGACGAGATCGCAATCGACGCAAAGAACGACAAGATCCTCGGACTCGTCGCATCCACCTCCTTGACCGGAAAGGCAGTCGGAGACGAGGACGACAAGCAGTACCTCTCCGACCTCATCGTCAAGGCAGCAAGGTTCGTCGCAGGCGACGACGGCCGCGTCGACACCAAGAACATCAGGATCACCAAGAAGGTCGGCGGAATCATCCACGACACCTACATCGTCGAGGGAGTCGTTGTCGACAAGGAGCTCGTCCACTCCAGGATGCCCAAGAAGATCGAGAACGCCAAGATCGCTCTCTTCAACTGCGGACTCGAGGTCAAGAAGACCGAGATCGACGCACAGATCCAGATCACCGACCCCACCAGGATGAACGACTTCCTCGCAGAGGAGGAGGCAGGAATGAAGGCAATGGTCGACAAGATCAAGGCCGCAGGAGCAAACGTCGTCTACACCTCCAAGGCAATGGACGAGCTCGTCCAGCACTACCTCTCCAAGGCAGGCATCATGGGATACAGGAGGCTCAAGGAGTCCGACATCGAGGCAATCGCCAAGGCAACCGGAGCAACCATCGTCGGAAACGTCGACGAGCTCACCGCAAAGGACCTCGGAACCGCAAAGGTCGTCGAGGAGAAGCTCGTCGGAGAGGACGGAATGTCCTTCATCACCGGATGCGAGAACCCCAAGGCAGTCACCATGTTCATCCGCGGTGGAA